>JACQAW010000458.1 GCA_016194725.1 Deltaproteobacteria bacterium | reverse complement strand
GGTCTCGTTCGCGGGGTAACGCATCAACGACTTCCTTAACCGTAGGCGCGCCCAGCGCCCACACGGCCTGCATCAGCTCCAGCTCAACTTCAGTCAGCATTCGATCTTCGTTGGGATTTTTTTTTCTCGTCATAACCATCATTCTACTAATAAATTAGTAGTTGTCTACTAGTTATTTAGTAATAATCTTTATCGGACAGAAACGCGGTACTCTCCGGACATGGTTACAAGACTTCTGACCGGCATGAGAAAAGCGATACACGACCGCGCCTTCCAGCTTTCGGTGGGCGTCGATGAAGACATTCAAGTGGTGTTGCACGAGAATCTGCAGATTCCGATCAACGGCCAGGTCACCATTGACCTGGATGACTACGCTCAGGTCGAAGCGGAAATTCCCGTACAAACTGAGCTTTTCATCTCGACCGTGGTGGAAACCGAAATTCTGAAATTCGGCAGGGTCAAAATTCCAATCAAGACTCGCGTGCCGTTGTCATTCACGTTGCCGATCAAGGCTAAAGTCAAAGTACGCCTTGACGGCGCTTCGGCGAGTATCAGGGAGTCAGTTTCGGTAAACGTGCCCAGCCTTACCATTCCGGTTAAGACCAAACTCAGGACGAAAATTCCGTTCTGGCCGTTCGGCTGAGCCGCGGCTGGGCATTTTCAGCCGCTCCCGCGTGTTCCAGTTCAGAAGCGCCGAGGCAAAGCCGATTGGCTATTGATAGCCTATGGAAGCCCATAAACTGCATCCGCATGATCGAAGGTTAACTCTGGAATTCATTCTGCCTGCGATGGTGAAGGCGGGAATGATTCAGCCAGCCGACGCGGAGCTGCTGATCAAGAATAACATCGGCAGCAAGGAGTATCCCCTCAGTATCATCGCGAAATATGGCGTAAAAGACCGCCGGGCGCCCAGTTTGCCACTAAGCCTGGATTCGATGGTCGAGTGGCTGGCCGGAATCGCCGGCAAGCCTTATTTCGACATCGACCCGCTAAAGATGGACATCAAGTCGGTGACCCAGCTGCTGCCGGCTGCCTATGCGCGGCGGCTGCAAGTAATACCGGTCAAGGTCGAAGACGGCAAAATTTATATCGCCACCAGCGAACCATTCGCCCTGAGCTGGGTGCAGGAAGTTCAGACCGTGACTGGCAAGATCGTCTCGATTGTGGTCTCGAGCCCGGTCGACATTCGATATTTTCTGGAAGAATTTTTCACCGTGCGCACCGCGACCCAGGATTTCAAAAAAGAGAACCCCGAGAAAAAGGAATATGGCCAGGTTCTCGAGCTCGAGCGCATGCTTGGCAAGTCGGCGCGCAATGAGCTTGGAAAGAATGCCAGCGCGGTAATTCGTATCGTGGACTGGCTGTTTCAGTTCGCGAGCTCCGAGCGGGCAACAGACATTCACATCGAACCCAAAACCGGTAAAGGCCAGGTTCGCTTTCGCATCGACGGCAAGATGCGCGTGGTTTATAATTTCGACCCCGAGCTGATGCTTCCGGTGGTAAGCCGCATCAAGATTCTGGCCGACATGGCCATGGATGAGCGGCGCAAGCCGCAGGACGGCCGCATTCGTTACAAGCTCACCGATGGCAAGGAAATGGAAATGCGTCTTTCGACCATTCCCGTGCAGCACGGCGAGAAGCTGGTCGTCAGAATTTTCGACTCGACCATGGGAACCAAGACTTTTGAGGATCTGGGCTTTGCCGACGAAGACATCGACAAGTGGGAAAGGCTCATCAATCTGCCGCATGGCCTGGTGCTCGTCACCGGGCCCACGGGTTCGGGCAAGTCGACGACGTTGCACACCTCGATGCGCCTGATTGCCAAAGAGGACGTGAATATCTGCACGGTGGAAGACCCGGTCGAAATTTTAAATGAGGACCTGAATCAGATGCAGGTCAGCCATAAAGCCGAGATTTCCTTTGGCAACGCGATTCGCGCTTTTCTGCGGCAGGACCCGGACATCATCATGGTGGGCGAAATCAGGGATACCGATGCGGGAAAAATGGCCATTCAGGCCGCGTTGACGGGCCACCTGGTTCTTTCCACCTTGCATACCAATGACGCCGTGTCTTCGATCACGCGGCTCATCGATCTTGAAATTCCGGCGCATCTGATCACGGCCTCTTTGCGCGGAATCATGGCGCAGCGCCTGGTGCGCAGGCTTTGCGACCACTGCAAGGAAAAGGTACCCACCAAAAAAGACGCCTGGAGCGAAGTCGTCGGGCCCCATGTTGAAGTTCCCATGCCGCTGCACACGTTCAGCCCGGTGGGCTGCCGGGAATGCAAGCAGTCCGGCTACCGCGGCCGCATGTGCGTTTACGAGATGGTGCTGGTGGACCGCGCGCTTAAAGACATCGTGCGAAAAAACGTGACCCTGGAAGAGCTGATGGACGTGACCAAGGGCAAGTACACGCCGTTGCGTGTTTGCGGAGCCCAAAAGATCACCGAGGGCGTGACCAGCATTGAAGAAGTTCTGCGCGTGATCTACTAATTACTCGCTAAAAGTGATGCGCGGGGAATTGGCACCCGAGTTTTCGCCAAGCACCACGACCGGCGTGGCCGCCACGACCACCAGCCCATAGTTTTGCGAACGTCCCCGCACGTAGTCGGTGAACCAACGCGAAACATCGAAGGTCAGCGTCTTGATCGCGGCGTCTTCTTTCGTGGCCCGCACGCAGCCCTCACCGTCAAAGTCGCCACCACCCTGGCTCCATTTGCCGTCATCGCCAAACGGATGTCCGTAGTCCCAGGTAGCGAGCATCATCCACTGTTTGAGGATCGGGCAAACTTTCAAAGCGCTGCGGGCAGCGGTGGCATCGGTGTCGCCGGTAACCGTAACCTGGGCTTCGACCCGATTCTTCTCGTTTACCGAGATGCCGCCTACATGCTGACTCAGACTCTCGAACCGAATCAAAAGGCGCCGATCGGTAGAAAGCTGATAGCTGCCCTGACCGGTCGACGAGGAATCATTGTTTTTGGCGATCGCCGGCGAGATCAGCTTCACCCCATCGAACGAAAACTGCTGTGACGTCTTGGCATCGCTTTCGCCTTTGCTGCAGCCAGCGGCAAGCACTACCAGAATCAGACTGAATACCACGCTTAACATTTTCATCGCGGCTCTCCCTTTCACAAAAATACGCTCAGCGAGGCACTCACGCTGCCTTGCGATACGCCAGGACCCATTATATTTCCAAGATAATCGAAGTTCGTGCCCTTGGTGGCATCGAGCAGGAACCGGCCGGTCAAACCCACCTCGAAATCCCTGGCCAAAAATTTCAACTCAGGGCCCGCGCCCAGAATTCGGTACCGTCCCGTATCGAGCGAAAACGCGCCGCCATCGACCTTGAAGTAATCGGCCAGGTACAGCTCGGTATAGGCACCCGCGCGCAGCTTCCAGATATTCGCTCCAGCATG
>JACQAW010000072.1 GCA_016194725.1 Deltaproteobacteria bacterium | reverse complement strand
GCAGACGTTCACAGATGGCCTGCCGCTGTGTGAGCGGTACGTTCAAAAAAATTCTCTGGCATCGGTTCACTAAGCCGGTGTAGGAGAAAATCGCGCTAACCGCGGAGAGTCGTGTAAACGCAAATCTAAACTACGGCAGCTAGACTTACTGTGATTGCTCTTACCACAGAGTCGGACACCGCCCATATGAACAAGTGTGAGCGGCAAAATCTAATTTCAATATACTTTGGAATTCGCGCTCTCCAATCGGGGAGCAAGGGCGCAAACTGATCACTGGCTTTCGAACCTACTACTTACTTCGACTCCTCGATCAACCGGTTCACGCGTCCCAGCGACTCAAAAGTTCCAGCATCACTCCACCAACCCTTGAACTTCCCATAAGAAAGCGAGCTCTGCCTGATGTAGTAATTATTCACATCAGTAATCTCAAGCTCGCCGCGGCCCGAGGGTTTGAGCGTCTTGATGATCTTGAATACGTCGCCGTCGTACATGTAAATACCGGTCACTGCCCAGTTGCTCTTGGGCTTCTTGGGCTTTTCCTCGATTCCCACCACGCGTTCGCCGTTCAGCTCGGCCACGCCAAAGCGCTGGGGATCTTCGACTTCCTTCAAAAGAATGCGGGCGCCCTTGCCCTGTTTTTCGAAAGCCTGGACGTCGGCCTTGATGCTGTCCTCGAAGATATTGTCGCCCAGAATAACCGAGCACGAGTCGCCGTGCACGAAGTGCTCGGCCAGGCCCAGCGCCTGCGCGATGCCGCCGGCCTCGTCCTGTACACGGTACGTGAAGCGGCAGCCGAACTCCTTGCCGCTGCCAAGCAGGCTTACCACCGCGCCCATGTGTTCCACGCCGGTGACGATCAGGATTTCGGTAATTCCGGCCTCGATGAATCTTTCGATGGGATAAAAAATCATGGGCTTGCGCCCCACGGGCAGCAGATGTTTGTTGGTAACCTTGGTCAGCGGAAAAAGGCGGCTGCCAGTGCCGCCTGCGAGTACGATGCCCTTCATCTGAACACTTCTCCTATTTGATGTCGCCGTAATACCGGGAGTAAAAATCGCGATACGCGCCGGTCTTTACTTCCTGCCACCAGGGCTTGTGATCGAGATACCATTTAATGGTTGTTTCCATGCCCTGCTCGAAAGTCACCGACTGGCGCCAGCCCAGCTCTCGCTCGGCCTTGCGGCAGTCGATGGCGTAGCGCCAGTCATGGCCCTTGCGATCTTCGACATAGCGAATGAGCGATTCCGGTTTCTTCAGCGCTTTCAAGATGGCGTGCACGACATCAAGGTTCTTGCGCTCCGAGCGCCCGCCGAAGTTATACACTTCACCGCCCTTGCCGGCCTCCAAAGCGCGCAGAATGCCCTCGCAGTGGTCGACCACGTAAATCCAATCGCGTACGTTATGCCCTTTTCCGTACACCGGCAGTGGCTTGTCTTCGAGCGCATTGGTGATCATCAATGGAATGAGTTTTTCAGGAAACTGGTACGGGCCGTAATTGTTCGAGCAGCGGGTAATCACCGCATCCAGATGATGGGTATGCACGAACGCGCGCACCAGCATGTCACTGCCTGCTTTGGACGCCGAGTACGGGCTGTTCGGGGCAATGGGCGTGCTTTCGGTAAAGGCGCCTTCGTCGCCCAGCGCACCGTAAACTTCATCGGTCGAAACATGCACGAAACGGCAGCCACCACAAGCAAGCGCTCCGTTGAGCAACGTGAGCGTGCCTTTGACGTTGGTTTCGATAAAGGTGGCGGCGTCCAGAATACTGCGGTCGACGTGGCTTTCGGCGGCAAAATGAACGACAGCGTCATTTTCCGAAATCAGCCTGGCCGTCAGCGTGGCGTCGTTGATGTCGCCTTTTACAAAGCTGTAACGGCCCTGGTACTGCTTTTCGAGGCCTTCCAGATTGCGCAAATTACCGGCATAGGTAAGCGAATCCAGGTTGGTCAGAATCAGGCCGGCACGCGACTTCAGAGTATGATGAATAAAATTCGAGCCAATAAAGCCCGCACCACCGGTGACCAGAAGCTTTTGTACTTTCGACATTGGCCGTTTATAGCCCTGCTGGGCCTAAAATGCCAGCGTAAGCGCCTCCGCCGCCCCTGATCCCCGTATTCAATGACGCGCGTTGACGACAGGGCCAATGCTTAGTAATACTCTAAGGAATGGCAAAGAATTCTACCGGGCCCGGGTGGCTCGCCGGCGTCACAGTTCTCGACCTTTCTTCTCTGCTACCCTCGCCGTTCGCCGCCCATCTTCTGGCGAAATTCGGTGCCCGCGTCATCAAGGTCGAAAGCCCGAACCGGCCCGATCCGGCCCGTGAGTTCGGCTACGTCCCGCCTGGCAAAACCGGCAGCTGTTACCGCGAAATCAACGACAACAAAGAGCTGCTGCTGCTCGATCTGAAATCAGAAACGGACCGTGAGCGGCTCTACGAGCTGGTACGCACGGCCGACGGAGCAATCGAGGGCTACCGCCCCGACGTGCGCAAGCGGCTGGGAATTGAATACGAAACCCTGGCTGCCCTGAACCCCGCGCTCGTGTATTGCAGCGTGGGCGGTTATGACCCGGCAGGCGATTACCGCGACCGCGCCGGACACGACCTTAACTTTGTCGCCCGTTCGGGCATTCTGGACCAGACTCGCGACCGCGAAGGCCGCTGTGTCATGCCGGGCATTCCGCTGGGCGATTACAGCGTAGCCTATGCCGCAGCTCTGCGCATGGCCTGCGCTCTGTTTGGGGCACGGCAAAGCCGCCGCGGCTGCCACATCGAAATCACCATCGAGCAGGCGCTGCTGGAAGTACAGATGCCGTTTTTGCGCGAAGCCATCGAGTCCGGCGAAATGCCGCGCTCGGGGCACACCCTGGTTACCGGCAAATACCCCTGCTACAATTTGTACGAAGTCGAAGGCGGCACCTTCGCCCTGGGCGCCCTCGAGGAAAAGTTCTGGCGTGTGTTTTGCGAATCCATCGGTCGGGCAGACCTGATTTCGTCCCATCTGGCCACGGGCGATGCCGGCCAGCGGACTATCGCCGAGGTGAACAAAACCCTGTCCCGGAAGAATTTTGCGGACTGGTGGAAAATATTCCGCGCGGTGGACTGCTGCATCGAGCCCGTGGTCGCGGTGAAAGACGTGGTGAATGGCTTACAATCCTAAGGACTTTTACTTCAAAAAAGCCAAGAGAGCTCGATGAAAAGTTCAAGCTTTTCCGGCTGGGCTTCAACGTGCTCGACCTGGGCTGCGCGCCGGGCAGCTGGACGCAATACGCGGTGAAGGTTATCGGGCCAAAGGGTCTGTGTATCGGCATCGATCTACAGCGAGTTACGCTGGCCATCTCCAACGCCCGCTTCGTGCAGGGCGATGCGTTCGACGAGCCCACCATCGTCAAGTTCGCCGCTGAATCGAACATCGAGCTTTTCGACGTGGTCATGAGCGACATGGCGCCAAAAACCAGCGGCATCCGCGTGCAGGACCAGACCCGGTCGTTTGATCTTTGCGTGCGCGCGCTGGACGTGGCCAGGGCACGGCTGCGCCCGGGCGGAAATTTCGTCGTCAAATTTTTTCAAAGCGGCGAGTTCGACAACTATCTCAAAATGCTCAAGCCGCTGTTCGCGAAGGTCGAGATTTTTCGCCCGAAGAGCACACGTAAATCCAGTTACGAAATCTACATCGTGGGGCTGAAAAAATTATGACGGAAAATGGCGGCACGAAGTTTCACGTCTTTACGAACCTGGCCGTCTCGATGGACGGAAAAATTTCGACTAAAGACCGTGCGCACATCGACCCCTCGCCCCACGACCGCTATCTCATGGACCGCATTCGCCAGCGGGCGCATGCCGTAATCATCGGCGCCGAAACGCTGCGTACCTTTCGCCGCCCCGCTGTCGTGCAGCGCCGGCGCTTTCAGATTTTTCGAAAAACCAAGCGCCTGAACCCGCACCCGATTAACGTGGTACTGGCCCGTACCGTCGACTTCGACCCGGCTTGGCCATTTTTCAACGACGAGCACATCGAACGCGTCCTGATCGTGCCTGAATCCACCAGCGAAGCTTCGCTCAAACCGTTCCACAGCCTGGCGCATATTTTTCGTTACGCCAAGGGACCCGACTTTCCCGAACAAATCATAGGCTACTTGCAGAAGCTGGGCTGCCGGAATCTTCTGATCGAGGGCGGGGGTGGAATTATCTTTCCCTGGGTCGAGCGCGACCTGATCGATGAATGGAACATCACGCTCGTACCCACGATCATCGGCGGCGAAAAAGCCCCCACCATGGTCGAAGGCGAAGGCTTCGACGTCGCGCATATCAAGCGCTTCAAGCTTAAAAAATGCAGCCGGCGCGGCAGCGAGCTCTTCTTAAAGTACGTGCGGCCCTGACCATTTATTCCAAAAACTCGGCAAGCTGCCCCAGCAGCTCCATAAATGCCAAAAAGGCGCCGTAAGCCTTGGTGCTGGTGTCGTCGAACTCAAAACCCGTCATGCCTTCGGCGACATGGGCGACTTTAAGGCTTAAGGGCAGCTTCAAAGTGGGGTTGATGTAGAAGTCACAGCGAACCGCATCGCCATGCGAAAACACGTCGCCGGCCTCGGTAAGCACGCCAATGCCACCAGCGCTCACATCTTTGAGATAGAGCTTGCGCAGGCCCTTTTTGGGGAACACGACAAACACATTAAAGGTTTCGAGAACATCTTTGCGCACGCTACGACGCCGCTCGACGCCCTTCGGCGCTGACTTCTGTGACATTTTATTTGATTACCTTGAATATTGCTGTCTTTAAATCGCTGATGGCCGTGGCAACTTCGCCACCCATTCCGGCAATGCCATTCGCGGCTCCGCCTTTTTCAATAACATCATTTTCGGCCTGATGCAGCCGCTCAGTCAACTCATAAGTCTTTTCTGTCTGCGCATACAACTGGGGCAGGGCCAGTTCTTTCCGGGCCTCGGGCGTCAATTTGGAAAGGGTGGCTTTGATCTGGCCCGAGATCTTCGCGTAGTCGGCATGATACTTGGCCCAGAGAGTCTTGCGCTGCGGGCCCGGCGGCATGGGGCTATACGTAGTGAATTTCGTGTAGCTCTTGTTGGCAACTTCCTCGAGAAGCAGCGCCAGCTCTTTGAGCTCGAGCGCCTCGGTACCCGCGCGCGCCCTCACGCGAGTTTGGTAGTCTTTCAGCTTGGCCAGGTAGGTGGCATCTTTTTTTCCACCCAGAAAAAACGTATCCACGACAAATGCACTTTTTCCGGTGGGAATCTGCATGGGGGCGGCGCGCTTGGGCGATTCAGCCAGCGCCTTCATCGCGGCCTGATCGGTCTGCTTGTCAGACTCATAGATCAATAAGATGTATTCGCCCTTGGGCAGAGGCTTGCCGCCTTCCGACGTAAAGCGCGGCGCCGAGCCCAGGTGCTTGGTGATCTCGACCGAAAAAGTCTTCTCGTAACCCGTGGCATTCAATAGTGTGCCCTCCTTGCCTCGCAGGGCAACCGTGAAGTTCGTGCCACTAGGCGCATTGCTGGCGATATAAAACCCCGGATTCATCTCGTCACCCGGCGGCAGCGCCGAGGCCACCCTTACGCCGCCTTTCAGGTCACTCGACGAAACTTCGCGCAGGTTCTCGACGTCATTGGGCAGCAGCTCGACGCCTTCTGGAAGCTGCAACATCGAAAAATACGCCTGAATGGGCTCAGGCAGCTTGGCAACGCCACTGTAGATCAGCGGCATGGCCATGTCCTGTGCCATGAAAATGTACCGCGCAAGCTTGTTGACCGGCAGCGGCTTCAGGTCCAGGGCCTTGATCTTCTCCTTGCTACCCGGAATTTTTTCGAGCAATGGATCGGCAAATCCCATGACGACGGCCTGATAAATCGTCGCGGGCACGGCCACCAGCAGCAGAAATTTCACCTTCCGCGATTTGTACCAGCTGTAGCCTGCAACGGCGGCTCCGCCTGAGCCCATACCCATGGCGGCGGCCGCGCCTTTGGCGCTGGCGCTGACTTTTTTCTTCTTTTTCTTTTCCGTCTTGCCCGCGAGAACATCGGGCTTTACGCCCTCCATGAAACCGGGAATGTTTGCAATGCGCACGAACGAGCTCCAGCCCTCTTTCCAGACGCCATCCTCGACAGCCACGTTGCCGTCGTTCACCTTGCGCACGATGTTTTTGAGTGAAAACGGGCCCGAGAACTCTTTATTGCTGTTCAGGCACCACACGCTGTCCGAGGCGCTGACGTCGCTGATGTCGGGACCCGTTGAAATCGAGGCTCCGTCGCCTGCCGCCAGCGCGGCCGCCGCAGCACCGGGCACGTGAGGCTCGTTGCCGCTGCCGGGCTTTGGCTTCCTTTTGAGCAACCCGCTGAACTTGGTAAGAAACGAAAAGGCGCCGTGGCCATCCGACTTCGAGCCGCCCGGACCGAGCTCAGTCACATCGGCCATCAGCATCCAGTCTTCGAGCCCGTCCTTCCAGACGTAGCTCGAGTTTTTGGCCTGGCCTTTTTTAATCAGCTTTTTTACTTCGTCGGCGCTGAAAGGTCCCTCATGGTGATCGACCACATAGAGGAACCATTCTTTGTTTTCCATCCTGTTCTCATTATAATCACAACATGACCAAAAAGATTAACGAGCATTGGCTGAGCGGGCGGCCAAATGGGCAAAATTCACCGCATGCCGTCGAGCTCATCGGCGCGGCCGATGACCGTGGAGTCTTAAATGTGGGCGGGCGCCTGGGTGCCAGCCACGGGCCACAGGCTATACGCAGCATGCTGTCGCAGTTCATGCTCGGTCTGGACGGAGCCGTGGGCCGCGTTGCCCTTTACAAGGGTATTGACACCAGTCCGGGCGAAACGATCGAGGAAGGCCACACCGCTTTGCGCCGGGCCGTCGCCACGAGCATCAAGGCCGGAGGCACGCCCATCGTCCTGGGTGGCGGCCACGATTATGGTTATCCCCATGTCGCTGGCGCCTTCGATGCTCTTGGCGAAAAGGTGGCGCTGATCAATGTCGACGCGCATCTTGATCTGCGTCCACCCGGCCCCCAGGGCATCACCAGCGGCTCACCTTTTTTTCTGGCGCTAGAGGCAGGCATGCTCAAGGGTTCGAACTTCATCGAGTTCGGCATTCAAGAGCACTGCAACGACGGCGAGTTTTATAAATACGCGCTGAAAAAGGGCGTCGAAGTCGTCATGCTCGAAAAGGCACGTTCGGCGAAAGGAGCCGCGCGCAATCTGCAGCTGCTGCTGGACAAGTATTCCAAGCGCGATTTCAAGGTCGTGGTGAGCTTCGACCTGGACGCGGTTCAGATGGCCTTCGCGCCCGGCGTTTCGGCGCCTCAAACCGACGGGTTCACGCCGGCCGAGTTTCTGGCCATGGCCCAGCTTTGCGGCGAAAACCCGTGCGTGGCCACGATTGGTTTTTTCGAGCTGGCTCCGGCATTGGACGAAGGGCAGCGCACCATACGCCTGGCCGCGACTTCGATTCACAGATTTTTGAGTGGGTTCAGCCTACGCGGCGAAAAGCGGTCCCCGCGGCGGACCGCGGTTGGCCGACTTCTTCGTCGCCGCTGACGCGAGCCTGCAGCTGGTCTAGTTTACGGCGCACTCCCGAATACGAGCCCTTGCCTGCATCCACGTTTTTGAGCTGCGCGCGACACTGGGTGGCCAGCTGGTTTATCTCCTGCATTAGCACGTGAAACACCCGATAGGCATCGGCCGAGCGCGCGGCTTCGATGGAGCCATTCACCGCCAGCAGGCGAATTTGCGAGGTCATGTCGTCGATCGCCTTGATCACGTCCGGGTTCAAACCGCCCGCGGCATCGCTGGCTTCGATGGCGGCCATTTCCCGTTGCAACTCGGCCAGCACGACTGCCACCTCGCCCGTGGCCTGCGAGGCCTGATTCAGAAACTTAATAACCGGCACGGCCTGGCCTGCCTCGTCAAGCGCGCGCGTCCAGAACCAGCCAAAGGCAAACAGTAAAATGAAGGCATAGCCACCCATGACGCCCGCGGTGGTTTCCCAGCCCGCAAGGTCATCGCGAATGTCCGACACCACCTGAAAAGCCGAAGCGTCTTTGGTAGGAAGCGAATAAAACGAACGGGCCCAGCCATCCTGCGTATCATTATATACCCAGTCGCGCGCACGGGTTCTGAGCACATCGAGCACCTTGCGGTCGCGATCGCCGTCTACCGTGCCTTGCAACACCACCGCCACTCTAAGATGAGGAAATTGCTTGCGCACTTCGCGCAGTCCGCCCCAGTAAGGCGAGATCGCTGAAAGCGCCGAGGTAGCGCCGTCGGGCGCAACCGCCTCGCCCGCAGGAACGCCAGGGGCGCCTTGGGCTTCGGGCACCGGGCTCTTGCGCGCGCGCTCAACGGCCTGCACGTATGCATTATAGACTTTACTGTGGTGGTTTGCCGCGTTGGTCACCACCTGCCGGCGAGCCAGCATCCACACACAGTAATAAGTGATGTTGCCCAGGAGCAGCGCGAAGATGAAAAGCTTCAGGAACCTTTTGCCGGTCCAGAATGTTTTCAGCGTGTGGGCGAATGATTCTTTAAGAGGCTCTGACGCCATATATCTGCGCATCGTCATTCCCCTGACGAACTTTAGAGATCCGGTATACCCGGCAAGGTTTACCTGTGTCTTCGCAGACTGTGATTCAAGTCCCCCGGCCAAAAGTCGATAGGTGGAAGGAATCAAGGAGGGTTCATATGCCAAACAGCAACAACAGCAGCAACAACGGCACCACTGGCCGCGTCATCAACTTCACGGCAGCGCGCGAAGCCAAGATCGAAGAAAAGCGCCGGCGCTACGAACGAATCCTTTTCAAACATATTTTGGGCGTCTACTGCGTAGCCGAGGGCAAAGGCCTTAAAGCCGTCGAGCTCGTGGACGTCAGCACCGATGGCCTGAGCTTTCAGCTGCCGGTCAACTCCAAGAATCTGGACGTGCTGGCCCCGGGCCAGGACGTTACGTTTCGTTTCTACTTCAGTCAGGAAACCTTCATTCCAGTATCCGTGCGGGTACAAAATGAAAGAAACTGCATCGAAGAAGGGCAAAAATTCATCCGCTTTGGCTGCACCGTTGACACCGCGTCACAAAGCTATGAAACTTATAAGCTCTTCGTGATGTTCCTTTCAAAGTATGCCGAGAGCTCGCAACAGGACAAAGGTGACCTCAAGTTCTTCTTCTTTTAATACGCTTTTCGTCCTGCTCCTCTTCTCAGTTCCGGCCTGGGCCGCGCAGTCGCCCCTGACCGTTGAAATACCGACCCAGGCGTTCGGTCGATATATTCCGGCGCCTATTCACGGCTACCTCTGGACTTCCCAAAACAAAACGGAAGCAACCCGGGGCCGCAGCGTCGCTTTGGTGCCACCACCCGAAGCTGCAAGCTCTGGCTGGCACTCCACGGCTGAATTTCTTAGCGAAGCCGGTTTTGACGTGCTTCTTGTCGAACCACGCAAAGGTGAACGGCAATATCAGCGCACGCTGCTCGAGGATTTACAGTCGGGCGTGCTTTTCCTGAAAGCCGACCCTCGCGTGCAGGCACAACGAGTGTCTTTGATTGGCAGCGAAGCCGCCGCGAATACCGCAGCGCATTACGCTGGTGCGAATAGCAAGATGGCTCTCGTCCTGGACTCACTTGTGCTAATAAGTCCGGACAAGCTCATCAAAACCATCACGTTTTTTGACGCACTTGAGAAAATAAAAGGAATACCCGTACTTTTGCTCTCCTCTAAACCAGCCATCATTGCGGCCAAGAAAATTTGCAAGACAAGCTGCCGCTCTCTGGCCAGCAAGGAAACAGGCCAGGGCATTGTGGCTCGCAAAGCCGTGCTCGAGTTTTTGCTGAGGCCGCATGGATAATATTTCATTCCTCAAAGACGGCCTCTTCGAGTTTCTGCTCTACAAACCGGCGGGCTTTCCGTATTTCGCCGCATTTTCCATGCTGGTCGCCTGCGGGTTGGGTCTTCCCATTCCCGAAGACATCACGCTTTTCACCATGGGTTACGTGGCCTACGCAGGCATTGCCAGCTTCAAAGGCAGCGTTGCCGTTTGCCTGGTGGGCGTGCTGCTGGGCGATACCATCATCTACTGGATCGGCCGCAAATTCGGCGTGCGCCTGGCAAAACGGGGCATCTTCGCCCGAATGCTGCCGCCCGAACGCATGGACCGCACCCGCGAGATGTTTCACCGCATGGGCAACAAGGTCATCTTCGCGGCCCGCTTCATGCCCGGTCTGCGCGCGCCCACCTATTTTTCAGCCGGCACCCTGCACCTGCCGTTTCGCGTATTTATTTTTTACGACGGCCTGGCTGCTCTTTTGTCCGTGCCGCTGCTCATCGGCGTGACGTATTTTTTCGGCGAGCAAATCGATAGCGCCGTGGCGATGGCCCGGCGGGTGCAAAACGGCATCGCGTTCCTGATTCTGGCCATCGTGCTGCTGCTCGTGGCCAAACACTATATTTTCAAGAACAAGCGGCGATAAGCCGTCAGCCGAAAGGCTTCAATCGCGGTCCAGCCCAGGTAAACCGGTACCAGGTAAGGACGCACGGACGGCACGAAGAACTGCACGGCCCAAAGCGCGAAGTAACCCAGCATCTCGTAACTCTCGATAGTCAGGTCAGCCAAAATGGCAACGGTAAGCGCCGACTGCGCGATGGTCAGCAGCAGCTCCTGCTTCTGAAAATCGGTGAATACGATCGTATAAGCGTGGCCTGCGCTTATACTGAAAATAATCGGCACCAGCCCCGCCAGCAGCGTCCACTGCGCCGTCACCGACGATAGCATGTTCACCACAGCATAAGGCACCTTGCGCGGAGCGCGCGCCCAGTTGAATGCCGTCACCTTTTCCGGAAACTCCGACGCCAGCGGCGCAATCCACTGAATGAAAATAAAATCACTGATGCCAAACCCCATCGCCGCCACTTGCAGCGCATGGATAAACGGGTGCACGGTGACCCAAAGCATGGCTCCGCCAAAACCAAACATCGCGATCATCGCGGCAAACTGCCCACCCTTGCCCAGCCCGAGCACCCGGCGCACCACCCAAGGCTCGCCCTCACCCTCTTCGACTGCCTGGCCCGAAGCCGCCTCGCTGCCCGCTTTGCGCTGCCGTGATAGCATCCAGAAATAAACGCCATAAAACGAAGCCAGAATCGCGCCGTCGTAAGGAGTCCAGGTTCCCTTGAAATAAATGATGACGAAATAAAGCACCGGAAAAGCCAGCCCCAGCGACTCGGTCTTGAACATCGCCGGCAACTTCAACGACCTGACTTTTACCCGACGGCGCCGCTGCGTGAACCAGTGGATAAAAAAAACCATCGGCCAGCCAAATCCAAGCAACAACCTCAGGCTTCCGGTCAAATTAGCCAGCGCCAGGTGCGCATCCTGATGCCACGCAATAGTAGCCTCAACCGCGAACTCCGGAGCCGTCTGCAGCCAGGCCAGCACCGCCAACGCAATACCCGCCGAAAGGCGCACCGCCGTAACCTCAGCCGCCCAGCCAATCACGATTGACGCAAACATCAGCAGCGGAAACGTCCATAAAAGAGCGCCCATCTTGCGTTTCTAACCCACCGGGCTTGAATTCAAAAGGGATTTGGCATACGAACATGGGGATTGGTCTCGTGGTGTAATGGATAACACGTCGCCCTCCGAAGGCGCAGATATAGGTTCGATTCCTATCGAGACTACCATCCTATTGCGAAATTTCGCAAGAATCGCTATAATCATTCCATGCCGACTGAACGGCGAGTCCACAAGATTGGCCCCATCATTGTTAATGGCATCAAGATCGTTCAGGTAGTGATCGATTCTCATTATGAGAAGAAGCACGCTGATCATATCACTGATGCGCTGATCTTGCGGCTAGTCCAGAAGTTGGATGGCCGGTTTGAAGTTCCCGAAGTTCAGAGTGGGGGTTTTTCGTATTTCGTCACGTTGATCGAATCCGGCGGGAGAATGTACCGCCTTATTTGGCTACTTGAAGATCATGCCGTTTACATCGGCGTCGTGAACGCATTTCGAGATCGAAGGAGGAAGTGAGATGACCTTTCCGAATGAAAAAGATCTGAAAAAAATACGAGCGAAGCTTTCACGCGTCGCTCCTTCGCACACGCTTCCTCGAAACGCGCCCAAGGCCGACGTCATTAAGTACAAGCTCTGCGAAAAGTTCGTGAAGCACATTCTCGATAAAAAGATCTCCCAGGCGCAGCTCGCCAGACAGCTCCATGTCGACCCTTCGCGCATCAACGAGATTGTGAAGTATCGAATCGATCTTTTCACGGTGGACAAGTTAATGGAGCTCGCGGAGCGTCTCGAGTTGGATTTTCGCGTGGAGGTCGCCTAAATCATGCCTGTTCGCATTCCACTGCTGAAACACGTCTCCATACTCGCCGCCGTAAGCGCGATCTTCACTTTCTCCAATTGGGTATTCTTTCCTTGGGTAGTAAAATTTTTAGGTCCACTGGCCAAAGGCTTTCCACCCGGCCCGGGCCTGCTTTTTCAGCACGCGCTGATAAGCTGTCTGCCACAAGCCATTCTTTGCGGGCTTTCCGCATTTCTAATGCGAAGAGCCGGGTTGTTGTCGAAGCTTTCGTTCAAAATCGAAAAAACGCCCGTGCTAGAAGGGTTGATTTGGGGTTTATCCATCGCCGCGCTCAGCGTTCCCCTTCTTCGCGTCCTCGGCATGCCCATTGGATTTCATGTCGATCCGTGGTCAATCGCAGGAAACGTTTTCTCCAACTCCTATGAAGAAGTGATCTTCCGCTGGTTCATCCTGTATGGGTTTCTCGCTGGAACGGGAAACCGTTGTGTCGCCATCGCCGTCTCTGCAATCGCTTTCGGGCTGGTTCACGATCAGTATCCTCTCATTCTTCGAGCATATGTCGCCGCAGTCGGAGCTGCGCTCGGCATATTAGCGACCAAGCGGAACAACTTGATACCCGTCGTAGTCGCACACGATGTCGCAGATTGGATTCTTGACGCTCTATTCTGACGGAACCGATGCGCCCCGCTTGGTTCATGCAATCAAGAGACTGCCTTTTCGAGAATAATGTTTTCGGAAATCACGCCATTTTCCTCGTAGGGCCGACGAAGCCCTGTTTCTAAAAATCCAAGGGATTTCCAAAATGGTAGAACGACTTCGTTGGTTCCGATTACCCCGATGCGTATCTTGCGAATTTCCTTCCATGAAAGGATCAATCGCTCGATGCCTTCATAGGTGAGCTTCCCGTAACCTTTCTTTTGTGCGGGTTCTGAAATAAGCAGGAGTCCTAGCATAGCGGTTTCCTCATTCGGGAACCCACGAATCAGGTCAGCGCAACCGATCATTGCACCTTCTGAGTCGAACACTCCCAGTACGAACTTGTCGACATAAGACTTTCCGTCGGGAAGAGCTTTAAATGTTTCTTCTGCTGCATTCCGCCCTGGGAGGCGTGCCGAGATCCGCATCCAATACGAAGGTGCTGCTTCGATGACTTTTTGAAGGGTGGTAAGATCCTCGTACGAGGCTTGTTTCAGGATCCTAATTTTCACTGCCGCCGTCATATCTCAAAATACTAACAGGCCGTGGTGAGGTCCTTTGGACATAACTGGCCTCGGGCGTCGAGAGTGGCGCCGCATCGTTGACATCCACATCCAGGAAGCGCCGCGGTCGTTTCACGTGCGTTCGGTGCCAGCCGTTAAACTCGGCAAAACCGAATTTGATGCTTACTCCCAGTGCCTTCTGATCATGTTGGAGTTGTGCATCGATCGCCCTTTTCGGCGTCTTCCGCCGGAACAGCCCTTCGCGTTTCCATTGGGGGATCTGGCGGACGACGTAAAAACCCAAAAGATCTTCGGCGGTGAAACCGTATTCGCGCACTGCATTCAAAATCTCCGGTTCGGAAGGCTCTCCCGTGAGAATTCTGGCGCCTTTCCTTCTGGCAAGCTGAACTGCGAACCAAGGCTCGCCGCAGTTTATTTTGTATCCCGATAATTCACATTGATCGCCGTGATCAAGGAGCGCCTTTGGAATATCCCCTTTCCAGGGAGCGATGCCCTCGACGATAACGGCATCGATCGGATGGCTTCCAAAAAGCTTTTCGATCGTCAAAAACGTCGGATGTCGTAAGAGATCAGGGTACTGATCAGCCGACGCATGCGCAGCGGCAACGTAAAAGAGCTTCTTTTCCCGATTTGAAAAAGTGGCCACGTAGGGCGCCATGAAAGGGCGGCTTTTCTCCATTTCGAATGAATATGGGGTGATGAGCGCAGGGTCGGCCCGGTACTGCACGGCAGTCACATTCGGGACCGAGCTACAGCCCACGCTCAAGAACACGGTTCCGAAGAAAACAGCGGCGATTTTCATCTCTTGGACATTCTATCTGGAAAGTGCACTCAGAGCTATTTCCCAATATTTCGCTGTATTTCGCACGATTTCATTCGAGCCGCTGACAGAAATTCGCTTGCGAGCACGAGCCTTTTGTCTACAATAGTCAAAATCTGGCCCCAAGTAGTCAAAATCGTTGATAGCGCGTCGAGACTACCACCTCAAAACTCTCAGTTAACCCAACAAACAAAGTTTCCCTAAAATCCAAGTTGTAACGACAAATGTCTCGATAGGAATCGAACGGGTTTTTATGTACCCGCGATGGGTCGCGAAGCGACCTGGCGCGGGGCTGGAGCGGGTTGGTTTGGGTCATTCAGAGTATAAGTTCCGGTGAAGGTAGGTTTGCGCGGCCAAGTATTTGCTTCGCCTACGCGCTGAATCTGAAACTTAAAGGGGAGGAGTTCTTGGTTTCAACCGAATCCACGAATCTGCGCTGCGGCTCGATCTTTTCTTTCACGACTACGTCGCTACCTAGTAAGAGCGCCGGACTGCCGGTTCGGCCAGACTGTGCTTTGGCGGTGACGGAGAAAAGGAGAAGAACGCCACTAAAATCAGTTTTCATTCCCTGAAACGGGCTCATGAGCTGAACGGTGATTTGATTCCTTTCGTTCTCGCCGACGCATGTAAGCCCGACTTCGTATTGAGTAGCCCAAGCGTGGGTAGAAACGATGGAATATAGAAAAACAAATCCAAAGATCTTGTGCTTCATTCGGCACCTATGAACTTAGTCTTTTTTTCGAGTCCGAAACCCAAAAGTTTTATCGGCGCATTGTTCTTGACCGCTTGCCCATCGTCAACCTTGGAGTCGGGTGATTGCGCAACATTGCCATTTTCCGTGCGACGAATGGTAAATTTTGGCGCTACTAGCTTTCGGAGATAGTCCGTGGTTAAGCCAGCGCTGCGCTCCTGAAACCTATTCCAACGACATCTTAAATCTGCTTTACCGTCTCCTGCGGGAAAGTGGATATGGACGAATTGGCAAATTCCTACATAACAACCATCTCTTCGTAACGGTGAAAGGACTTCTTCAAAACTAATTTGAGCCTCAGCGTAAATCGCGGGAACGAGGACTTCAGAGTTTGCCGGTGTGACAATTTTAAGCTGACATCCATCTCTATCATCTGCATATCTATCCTCATAACCCAACGCAGGAAACGTGGTGGTCTTAGTGTCCGCTCCATTGGCCACCTTCACGATTTCGGGTTTTGCCTGAAGCTCTTCCATCCGGATCCAAACCCGTGTCTTGTTGGTAACATACGTATCTCCTGCATGAGCGTTGAAAGCTCCTGGCTGTATGGTACCGATAGCAAGGGCCATTACCAAAAGGTGTTTTCTTGTCAGAAACATTCGTGATGAAACTCTCATATCGTTTTTCTCTCCGTCTTGCGTATATTATCCAGTTGTTGAACCACATAATCGAGTTACATGTATTGCGAGATAAATATTTGGTAAAGCCGTTGAAATGATGGGGGTTTTCCTGATGTGTCTTCTCGTCAAACTACGCTGGCCAAACACGACATCTTGGAGAAAATCAAAACTCGGTCGGCTTAGTGTCGGCAAACCAATGGCATCGTGGCATGTTTTGCCTAAAAACCATCCACCCTTGCCCGCAACCGCCTTCCTCTCAACCTTAAGTACTAAAACATGGGCCCACACAGCTTATCTTCTTGCAGATATGTCTTATTTATGAGACATTAAATTCAAGATGCTCAACGTCCACAAAAACTGCCGAAAGGAACTAGACGACTTTCCGGAGGATGTGAGGGGCGATCTCGCCGATGCGATTGCAAGACTTGAAATGGGACATATGCTTTCCATGCCCCTATCAAGACCGATACCAAGCATCGGAAAAGGAGTTCATGAACTCCGCTTTCGAGATCGTGCCGGATTATATCGAGTCATTTACTATTTAGCTGGATCTGGATTCATTCATTTGTTGCACGCTTTCAAAAAGAAGACACAACAAACACCACACCAAAACATTGAAACTGCCAAAAGGCGAATTCGTGAGGTCATTCGATGAAAAAAACAAGTGCTTCAGAACTTTCTAAAAAACTGGGAATTTCCCCTGCTCGGGGAATGGAAGCTATTGTTACTGGCATTCTTTCAGGTAGCCTGCAAAAAATAACTATCGATCGTGTTTTAAAGCTGGTTGAAGCGGCTCATCTCATTGCCGAAGTTCGCGTGAAGACAGCGGCCTGACGCCCTATTTCGCGACATTTCCTGAGGCTTCATACGTATAAAATACTTAAGGCAATTGCATGACGCAGCTGCGTGTCCAATAGGACAAGTTCAGAGCTAAGTGAGCGAAATCGTTCAATCGTAATCGAGACTACCATAGCCGGCTCATTGCGTTATAAATTAAATATTTTCAATTTATATCGCCGCCGTAATTCACACTCTATTCGACACCGTAATATTGGATCACTAACTTTCCATTTATTTTCGAGACAGCTGCGAACTCAAAATAATCTGCCCCATCCGGATAGGCTTAACGATGGTCTTGCATGCTTTGGTGGCGCACTTACACAAATATAAGCCGGGCTTTCCATACAGCAATCATCTGCGACAGCGGCCAGACTGAAAGCCGCCGTTTCGCGAGGAAGGGGCAAAAATAGCCTGGCGACAGGCGTCCCTGAGCTCTGATATAATTGGGTCGCATGTTCGGTGCCAGCAGTTCTCTCCTCGTACTGCTCGTATTTTCCAGTTTCGCAGCCTCGCCACGAGATACACCCGTATCGCGAGCTTGCGTTGCAGCATTATTGGGGGAAATACTGGATAACTTTGAGCATCGTGGCTTGAAATTCGTACCGACCAACGAATCGCCGTACAAAGCAGGGCTTGATCTCACAGCGGGCACTTTTCATTTGGAAGGCGAAGCTGACCTTCCCCCTGCTTTCGGCCACCCGGAACTTGATTCGCAGCGCGGG
>JACQAW010000457.1 GCA_016194725.1 Deltaproteobacteria bacterium | reverse complement strand
GTGGAAGGGATTGCCGGCCCTGGGAGCATGGCATTTCCGATTCCGAATAGGCGCCCGCCTTTTGACCCATTGGTCGTAGGCGAAAAAATCTGGATGGACGTGACCTGGTTGAATACCAAAGCCGGCGAGTTCGAGCTTGAGGTACTTCCTCATAAGGTCATGAACGGGCGAAAGGTTTACGACCTCAAAGGCACGGCCAGGACCTCCGATCTTTTTTCCCTGGTCTACAAAGCGGAAGACTGGGTTGAGAGCTTCGTCGATTATGAAGGTTGGTTTCCGTATAAATTTATCCTGCATGGCGATGAGACCAAACATATTCGAAATAATTTGGAGCTCTTTGATCACGGCGCTAAAAAGCAATACGTCGCGGTATACGACAACCGGATTCAGAAAAACGAGATTATCGAGGAAAAAGGTTTCAAGGACCTGACTCCATTGTCCCAGGATTCGCTGAGCGCTATTTATTACGTGCGTACCCTGAAATTCGAAGAGGGCAAGGTTTTGCGTTATCCGATGACCACCAACGGCAGCCAATGGGAACTGGAAGTGACCGTTCTGGGCCGCGAGGAAGTTTCGACGAAGATGGGCTACATGAAAGCCTTCAAGACGAAGGTCGAGACCCGCTTCAAGGGCGCGATTCAGCAACAGGGCGACGCATTCATGTGGTTCTCGGACGATGATTTCAAATATCTGCTTCGTTTCGAGGCCAAGGTGCGAATTGGCTGGGTGTCCGGCATTACCCGGCTCATCGAACCGGGAAAGAAATTGGAAACTCCGAGTGAACCGACTCCTGGCACCAAACCGCGCGACGAGAGCGCGACCTCGTCCTTGGGAGGGCGCGAATCAGCCGAAGCGGGTGGCAAGCGCCATGTCTGGTTTCATCAGCTGATGGAGTCGCTTTCCAGCGGCGTGAAAAAGAAATAAATGAAAATTCTGGTGATCCAGACCGCGTTTATCGGCGACGTGGTGCTGACCACGCCGTTTCTGGCGGCCGTGCGGGAGCGCTGGCCCCTTGCCGAAATCAATGTCGTGGCCACTCCGCAGGGCTGCGAGATTCTGGCGGGACTTCCCGGGCTGCGTTGTCATGCGCTGGACAAACGGCGCACGGGCACGATTCGAGGTTTCAAGCGAATCCTGGCTTCGCTTGGTCGCACGACTGAGTTTGACATTGTATTTTCGGTGCACCGTTCGCTCAGGTCGCTGGCGCTTGGGAAAAAGGTGCGCGCCAAGCGAAGGGTTGCGTTTCGTTCCTTCTGGTCCAAATTTTTTCGATATGAAACGGTGCCTTATCCCAGCTATAGCGAGAATACCCATTATGTGGACAAGCCCATGCGGCTTCTCAAGGCCGAGGGCGAGAAGACCGGCACGCCGAGGCCGCAGCTGGTTTGCTCGGAAAGCGAGATCGAGTCAGCGCAGCAAATGCTGAAGAAGCTTCAGACCGAGCGCGGTTATATCGTGCTGAGCCCATTTTCGGTGTGGGGAACCAAGATGTGGTTTGCCGACCGGTTTGCGCAGCTGGGCGTGGAGGTGGCGCGCCGCTACAGCCTGCCGGTGGTGATCGTGGGTGGCGGGGGCGGAGCGGCGGAAGCCGCGATAGGCCGGACGATTGCGTCCAGAATTTCGAGTGGTAGCGCCAAAGCCATCACGCTGGTGGGGCAGACGAATTTGGGAGAGCTTAAGGCCTTGATACGCGGCGCCAAGCTGCTCGTGGCCAACGATTCCGCGCCAGTGCACATCGCGGCCTCGTTCAATATTCCGACAGTCGCGATTTTTGGGCCGACCGCGCGCAAATGGGGTTTTTTTCCGCTTTCCGACGAGTCGATGGTCGTGGAACGCACCGATGTTTCGTGCCGACCGTGTCATCTGCATGGCCCCGAGAAATGCCCCAAGGGCCATTTTCGCTGCATGAACGACATCCAGGTTGAAGATGTGGTGCAGGCGGTACAGAATCTCCTCAGATGATGCGCGCAGGAATCAAGGACAAGATCAAGCCGCTGTGGATATTGATTTCGGACCGCTGGGGCGGCCCTGAGCAGGTAGCCATGTCGGACATGGTTGACATGGCCAACGTGGAAATCGGAATCAGCCTGCTTTGCCTCGAGGGCAGCCCGGTGCATGCAGCGGCGTTGCGCCACCCACGCATCAAGGTTCATTCGTTCAATCATCGGCCGCGAAAGCGTTTTGACTGGAGCTTCGTGCGCGCGCTGCGCGGGATCATTGAAAGCGTGGGCGCGAACATCGTGCACATCAACGACGAAAAGCTGCTCTGGTACCTGGCTCCGGCGTTGTTGCAGCGGCCGGACATTTCGATTATTTCGAGCCGCCATACCGTGGCAGAGGCGAGCATCAAGGATTTCGTGCGTGCCTTTTTTCTGCGGCGTCTGGATTACATGATCGTGCTGAGCGAAAGCATTCGCGAAGGGGTCATGTCCAAGCGGGTCATTTCGGAGAAAAAAGTCAAAGTCATCAACCTGGGCCTGGATTTCACGCGCTTCGACCCGTCCAAGGCGAGCGGGAAGGCGATTCGCGCGACGTGGGGGGCGGACAAGGACACGATTGTCATTGGCTCTGTGGGGCGACTGGTTCCCGAGGTGGGACAAGATACGTTTTTGAAAGCGGCGGCAGGTCTTCTGAAGCACCACGAGTGGAAAATGCGATTCGTGATCGTGGGCGAGGAGCCATTGGTGGCGTCGGAGGCTTATGTGGCCAGTCTTAAAGACCTGGTTACCCAGTTTCATATGGATGACATCGTGACGTTCAGCTCGCTGGGCGATAATCTGCCGGACGTGATGTCGGCTTTCGATATTTTCGTGATGCCCGGGCGGGAAGAAGTGCCTGGTCTTGGCGCGTTGGAGGCCCTGGCCATGGAGCGTCCTGTCGTACTTTCGAACGTCATTGGCGCCGAAGATATTGTCGGTCGCAAGGAGTTCGGGCTGCTTGTTCGTCCCGAAGACGCGTTTGATTTGCAAACTAAGATATTGAATTTATTAGAAAATCCAAGTCAACGACTTGCCATGGGTTCTAATGGTCGCACCCACGTGCTGAGGCATTTTGACCGCCGCACCCGGTTCGAAAAATCCATCGATCTCTACGAGCGCTGTATTCGCCGCCGATACGCGCGCCTGGCGCGGATTCAGCACGCTCGAACCCCCTAATTTCCTTTGATTTCCTGTATATCCAATATATAAACCAGCTCTCTCAACGACCTATTAACTGAGATACAAAAATACTAACGAAAGTGGGTTTCAATGATTTATGGGAACTAGTAGCACCAGCACTCAAGACTCCAAGGAAAAGAAAGACAAGAAGCATTCATCTGGAGTTGCCGATCCAACCAGCTGGATGGATCAGTTCGACTCAGGTTCGAAATCAGACAAAGAAGACAAAGGCGCTTACACGGAAGATGGCCGTTCGTTCGCTGAACTCTATGAGCAAAGCCTCACCACGAGTGATGTTCGCGAAGGAGAAGTTGTCGACGGGGTTGTGGTCAATATCGGACCCGACTACGTAACGGTCGACATCGGTTACAAGTGCGAAGGCCTTGTTCCCATCGAAGAATTCAAAAAGACCGACGGCTCGGTCTCGGTACAGGTCGGCGACGCGCTCAGCGTGTTCCTCGAACGCATCGAGAGCGACACGGGTTTCATGCAGCTGTCGAAAGACAAAGCTGAGATCATCAAAGCTTGGGACGAAATCAGCCAGGCCTGTGAAAACGATCAGCTCGTCGAAGGCACGATCATTGCGAAGGTCAAGGGCGGCTTGAGCGTCGACATCGGCGTTAAAGCATTCCTGCCTGGCTCGCAGATCGACGTGAAGCCCGTCAAACACCTTGATAAATTCCTGGGCAAGAAGTTCAAGTTCAAGATCATCAAGTTCAACAAGAAGCGTGGCAACATCGTTCTTTCCCGCCGTGCGATCGTCGCACAGGAAAAAGAACGTCAGCGCGCCGAAACCCTGTCCACCCTGCACGAAGATCAGATCGTGACCGGAACCGTGAAGAACATCACGGAATACGGCGCCTTCATCGATCTGGGCGGCATGGATGGTTTGCTCCACATCACCGACATGAGCTGGGGCCGCGTCAAGCACCCAAGCGAACTGTTCAGCGTGGGCGACGAGATCAAGGTCAAGGTTCTGAAGTACGATCGCGAGAAAGAACGCATCAGCCTGGGCTTGAAGCAGGTTTCTCCGAATCCGTGGGAAGAGCTGGCCAGCAAGATCAACGTCGGCGAACGCGTGAAGGGCAAAGTCGTTTCCATCAAGGACTACGGCGCTTTTGTCGAGTTGTCGGAAGGCATCGAAGGCCTTATCCACGTCAGCGAAATGAGCTGGCGCCGCGACGTCAAGCACCCTTCAAAGGTGCTCAACG
>JACQAW010000456.1 GCA_016194725.1 Deltaproteobacteria bacterium | reverse complement strand
GCGTGGCTTTGGCGCGGAGCTCGGGCCCGTGCTGACACAGGTAATCGGCGGCCATGGCTAGCGGAGCAAGGGTGAGCATAAAACCGCACAGAAGAAGGTGATGCACTCGCTAGATTTTAGCTGAAAATCACGCCCCGTCAAAATCCATGACGAAAAAGTAAACTGAGAGGACTACTATCTGGGCACGGCACTGAACCTGACCAGAAGGCTAAAAACAGGTGGATTCGGTTGCTGCCCCTTGAATAAGGACCCCCGCTTATGGAAGGGTGCGCCACATGCCAAAAATCGACGGGTTCAAACGGCTGATGCGCGTACTGCGGGACGCAGTCAGGGCTGAAACGCAGGGGTGGAGTGACTCCAGCGTGCAGTCGCGGCTGGCTCTTGAAGCCGAAAAGCTTCATGTGAGCCGCCGCGACTGGCTTAAACATTCCGTGCGGGTGGCCGCCGCTTTGCCTCTTGCTCAATGGCTTCCGCGGGCCTTGGCGGCTACCGCCGGCGAGCCGATTGTCATTGTCGGCGGCGGCATCGCTGGCCTCGTGGCGGCATTGCGGCTGCAACAGGCAGGCCGCGCGGTCGAGATTTACGAGGGCAGCGCTCGCCTGGGCGGCCGCGTTTTTACCAAAGACAAGTTCAACGTTGATGGCATGTACTGCGAACTGGGTGGCGAGCTCATCGATACGGGCCATAAAGACGTGCTGGCGCTGTGCAAGGAGCTGGGGTTGCCGGTGGAAAACACGATGCCCTTTGACGTGGGCGTGGAGCAGGATCTTTTTCACTATGGCGGGCGGGTCTATACCCAAAAAGAAATGATCCCCGCCTTTCGTCCCCTGGCGCGCCATCTGATACGCGACATCAAGGCCGTGTTTCCAGACGGCCTGGTGCGCATGCCGACGTATGACCATCCTGGCGCCAATGCCGAGATCACCAAAAAATTCGACGGCATCTCGCTGCACGAATATCTTTACTCTAAAACCGACGTGGACCGCTGGGCGCTCGACGCGGTCGAGGTGCTTTATGTGTGCGAGTACGGCATGGACTCCAGTGAGCAGTCCGCGCTCAACTTGCTGGTACTTATCGAGCCCGAGCAGCCTGCCGATAAATTCAATCTACTGGGCAAGAGCGACGAGTGCCTGCGGGTACGCGGTGGCAACAGCCGCCTGACTGAAGCGCTGGAAAAACGAGTTCGTCCTTACGCCAGGGGCATTCACCTGCGCCATAAGCTTGTGCGAATCGAAGACCAGAATGGTAAAGTCGTGCTCACTTTCGAAGCCGACGGCGGACGCAAAACCGTGAAGGCCAGGCAGGTTGTCTGCGCCATTCCGTTTGCCACGCTCCGAAACGTCGAGGGCGTGGGCGAGCTTGCACTTTCACCGCTGAAAAAGAAATGCATCAATGAGCTGGGCTATGGCGCCAACACGAAGTTCATGCTGGGCTTCAAAGAGCGGATCTGGCGAAAGAGCGGCGGCCCTGTTTCGCCCGCCTCGCGCGCAACCATTGTTACCGACGCCGCCGAACAGTCGTTTTGGGAAACCAGCAAAGGCCAGCACGGCCACAGCGGCATCATCACCAATTATCTGGGCGGCAGCCGCACGCGCGAAAAGCAAACGCTTGCAGAACGTACGGCTTCGGCGCTGGCCATGCTCGATCGGCTATATCCCGGTATCAAGGCCCTGCACGACGGCAACGCCGCGCTTTTTCAATGGGGCAGCCACACGCTCAATCTGGGCAGCTACGTGAGTCCCAAAGTAGGGCAGTATACCACGCTCTGGGGCAGCGCCTCGGTGCCCGAGCTGGGGGGCCGGCTTTTCTTTTCAGGCGAGCACACCAGCGTCGAGGGCGCGGGCTTCATCAACGGAGCAGTGCAATCGGGCAATCAGGTGGCGGCGCAGGTTTATGGAGTTTTGCCGGGTCGGGCTGGACATCGATCGTAGTCAGGTAGGTTTCAGTTTCCGTTCGTGCTTGCCGTGCCGGCCACTGCGTGTTCACGAAGTGGGGCGCAGCCCAACGCGCACCCGCGTGAGCCGTTCGGGTTTCGGTACCGGATCCGGGTGCTGGTACGGCTACTGTCGCTGTTCACGGGGCACTGGACTCGGATTACAGGCTACCGGTGTTGTTTTTGCGTGCCAGGGCGTAGGTGAGTAGCTCTGCTGGCTTGGCCAGAATCACTTTTGGCTCGGCTGTATTCAGCAGGCGCAGCGAGTTGAAGCCCCACGAGACGGCCACCGACTCCACGCCGGCCGTGTTGGCCGCTTTTACGTCGCGCGCCTCGTCGCCCACATAGGCCACGTGCCCGGCTTCCAGCTTGAACTTCTTCATGATTTTTTTGAGCAAGCGGGCTTTACCGAACATGGTCGATTCGCCATGGATGAACTCAAACATATCCAGGCCGTTGCGCTCCAGGAAGAGCTCCACGTTTTCCCGTGAGTTCGACGTCAGAATGCCCAGCCGCAGCTCAAGCCGGGCAAGCTCGCGCAAGACCTCGGGCAGGCCCGCTACCGGAGCAAGCCCTGCTGCCTTGGCCCTCATGCGCTTGCGGCCCTGGATCAGTACGGCGGGAATTTTATGTACGGCAATGTCGAGTGTGTCGCGAAACTGCGGGTGTGACTGGTCTTTCAAGCTTTCGAACACCGACTCGTCGACGACTTTATAGCCGAACTCGGGCGCAAGCTCGTTCATCATGCGCAGCGACTCCAGATACGAGTCGCAGATCGTGCCGTCAAAGTCGAAGATCAGCGTGTGCTTCACGAGAAGATCAGTGGCGCAAATGCCGGGCGTATTCGTCGATGCGCTCCACCGACAGGAAAAACGTGTTGGCTTCCGAGCCGGCAAGATAAGGTTTCATGCCGGCGGCCTTGGCGGGCGCCATTTCCTGGATCTCTTCGCCTTCGTAAATCGCGGGGCAGCCGGCGCGGGCCGCGATCGACGCCGCGGCCTCGAACAGCACGGCCGCGGGTTTGCGCTGGGCATCCTTCATGGGAATCAGAATGCCGGCGTCGAAAAGTTCCCAGGCCATGGGGGCGGAATCGGTCCACTTGTCGGCGATGAATTTTTTCAGGGCCGCCATTTTTTCTTCCCGCCTAGCGCCCCACGATTCCGGAATATTGACGATCATGCCCAGCGGATAGCCGTGGCTCTTGAGCTCGCGCAGGTAGTTGTAGGCGCCCGGCATATACATGATTTTTTCAAAGTCATAGGTCTTGGTGTCGACCAGCGTGTTGCCCAGGTCAAAAAAGATATACGGCTTGTCGCAGGCGGCATGCGCGCTAAGCGAGCCGGTAACGGCCAATATTAAGGCAATGAGATGTTTCATGACATGGACTCCCTGGCGGTGGCGAGCGGTTTGAGTTTAAGGATGACGAGCAGCAGAACCATGGCGACCATCGTTAGCACGGCCGAAAGAATCAGGAAAGAATCAAGCCTGCCGCGTCCCAGAAAGCTTCCCATGAAGGGGGCCACCAGGGCGCAGACGGCCCGGTCGATGATCGACTCGACCGAAAGCAGCGTGGCCCGGCTTGAAGAATCGACAATGTAGTCATTGAGCAGCTGGCGCTGAATGGGAAACGAAAAGCCGGTGGCCAGCGAAAACACGCTCAGCCACACCAGCGTGCCGGCCTGCCCTGCATAGGCAATGAGCCCCAGGCTGAGCGCCATGACAAAGGTGAGAAAAAATACTGCGTTCAGGTCGTTGAAGTAACGGCGCACCCAGCCGGGGCGTGCCGAGCCCAGGGCTTCAAACAGGGTAATGAGGCCCATGACCGCGCCGTAGCTGGCCAGGCCAAAGGACTTCGCGCCAAGTATGGGCTGAAAAAGGTTCACCTGGCAGATGCGTGCGAGTACGAAGATCGCAATGCCCTGAAACATGAGCAGCAACAGAAACGGCGCGTGGGCCAGCGTCGTTCCCAAACTGCGCAGCTTCGATGCGATTGAAGGGCTCTGCAAACTCGTTCGGTTGAGCATTGACGCTTCAGTGGCGAGCGCCGGTAGTTTCCAGGCAAAAGCCACCGACACCGCGGCGGAAAGCACGGTGAGCCAGTAGGGCAGGGTGAGGTGCCATTCCATCAGCACGCCGATGGCGCTCCAGCAGGCCACTTTCCCCAGCAGGCCGTAGGCGCGCGCGTTGCCCTCGATCTGCTTGTACTCGCCGGCGGCGTTGCTTTGCCGGGTGTATTCGTAAAGGTAAGCGCTCGAGGCGCCCGAGATGAATGAGCGCGACAGCGCGATGAGCAGAAAGTGCGCAAGAAAACCGGAGTAGCTCGGCGCGAATATAGGCAATAGATTTGCAACAACCAGCGTGAGCGCGCCGCCCCGCAGGCACTTGCGATAGCCGAAAAGATCGGCCAGCATGCCCGTGGGAATCTCGAGCAGGCAAAAGGCGACGTAGTAAATGCTTTGAATCGAGAAGATCTGGGGGTCTGATAAGCCGATTCGTTTTTGAAATTCATAAAAAACCGGCAGCCACAAAAGCAGCGAGAAAAAAAACTGAAAACCGTAATACAGGCGGATGACCCGCTTACTTTGCATAGGGCCTGAGCTGCAGAATGTAAATCTGCCCTTCACAAACCAGCCACTCGATATCGACCGGCATGCTGAACGTGTAATCCGGCGAAAAATGCGACTGCAGAAGGCGTCCGGCCAGCGCCAGCCTGGACAGCATGGTTTTCTGGTCGTCGTTCAGGTCGGTGGCCGCATCGCCAATCGACAGCGTGCGCCCGCCACCTTCGACCGTGTTGTAAAGATACTGCAGCGGTAGCTCCGAGCCTTGCACGATCTGAATCACCGAGCGCGGCGAGATGTTCAGGTACACGTTGCGAAAATCGGCGCGATTCAGCGGATTGGTCGTGACCAGCACGCCGCCCATCTGCGATTTGACTTCCTCCTGCACGACCACGCCCATGTAGCAGTCGTCGAGCGAGATGCCCACCTCCTGGCGCAGGCGCACGCTGCGCGGCGAAAGCAGCGAGGCCCAGACCGTCTTGATGCTCTCGAAGATATTATCGGCCGTCGTGACGTGGTTGATCGACTCGTAAATGCCCGCGGCCGAAAAATGCGCCAGGTCCTCGGCGTTGCTCGAGCTGCGCACGACAAAACTCGAAACGCCGCCCAGGTTAAGCGCGATCTGCGTGTCGATGTAATTGCGAATCTCGTCAGGAATGCGGGTCGAGCGAATCAGCTGCTGCAACGAGATGCACAGCGAGTCGATCTGGCGCACGTTAAGCTCAAGCGCCATCTTGAGCTTGCCGATGGCCTGCTGAATCTTGGGCGAAGAGCCCAGAAAATCTTGCTGCACTGAAAAGGGAATGGCGATGCCCCGCGGAATTTTCACCAGCCGGCGCAGGTACTCCGACGCCCCTTGCCCAAGCTGGGCGGTCTCGGGCAGTCCCAGCTGCTTGGCCAGGTAAGGCATCAGATTGGGCCGCGGCGGGCGGGGGATGCGGTAAAAAGCGGTCAGGCGCTCCGAGCCCTTGCGCAAAACATAACCCAGCTCGCCCAGGTTCGCGGCCTTGGTGCCGTACTTGTAGCGGTCGCTCATACGCAGCTCATCCAGGCTCTTGATGGCGGTGTGCTCGGTTTCAGGTTCTTCGATTTTGATCTTCTGTACGCTCCATGCGGGGCGCTGATCGGCCGAAGCCGGACGCTCGACGCGCTTGAGCGCGACCTGGCCGGCATCGAGCAGCACGCAATACTCGACCCACGCGTCGTTCAAACCTTCGCGCGCGAGCCGGTCAACGATACCGATCTGAATCGCATTGGGAATCTGCCAGCCCGAGGCCAGCACATTGGTGTGCGAAAGCGGCGTGGTGTGCTGGGCATTGATGATGCCCGTTACGCGCGGGATATCATCAGGCACGCGGTCCATGACGATGATGTCGTACCATTCCAGCGTGGCGGCAGCGGCCAGATAATCTTTCTGACTGCGAAACACGCGCAGGCGCCCCTGGGCCGTGCCGGGATTGAGCGCGATGTACTCGGCGCTCGAAAACAGCTCGTGCGAGAAAACGCGCGGAAGCGCGCTCGGGTCAACCGAGGCGACGATGGTTTCTTGAAGATGGTTTGCCGGCTTGAACAGCACCGGAATCGAGGCGTCGACCTGATCTTTGATGAACCGGTGAAAGAATTTCACCATCTCCACGTCCATCGTGTCGACTTCGACGGTTTCGAGCGAGAAAAAGCGGCGATCTTCGCGTTTGTGCAGCGCCAGAATTCCCAGAAAGAAACGGCGCGTGGGTTCGAAATAAAATGTCTGGTTGTAGGAATCGATATCGGCTTCGAGCTGGGCACGGGGAATTTGCAGCAGCTGATCGCCGATGTAGTCGGCGTGAAACTGATAAAGGCAGTTGTTGAGAAAGTGAACTTTCGACGTTTGGCGGTCTATCACCACCTTTACGAACGCATAGCCGGCCAGGCGGCCCGCAAGCTGGCTGAACGCGGCCAGCGTGAGGCGTTCGCCGCCCTTGTCGCAGACGATGCTGGGAGCGGTTTCCGGGTCGAAATTCGAGTGTGGCAAAACTGACAAAGGACGAGAAATTCCCGCTTCATTTAATAACATGTGAAAATACCCCCTGAGAGCGCCGTCACTATTACCAGAATTAATGCGGTGTGTCTAGCCAGGCTAAAGCCGTTACTTTAAAAGGGTTTAGGAGCAGAAAATGATCGCACTTTGGTTGGCCATTGCCGCACTGGTGGCGCCCGGGATATCGGGAAAGCCCGGCTACGCCCATCCCACGCGGGTGGACTGCAGTACCGGCGCGCGCGGTCACCAGATTCAATATCTCAAGCTACCGATTTTTCCCGGCCTGCCGGGCTCGCCCACTTTTCAGTTGGGCTTCGAACGGCTGGGCGACTGGACAAATTCCCGCCTGCCCGTGCTCGTTCTGGTTCCGGGCGGGCCTGGCGGGGGCAGCATTGGCGACGACCCGGCACTGGTCAGAGCATTGGGCAACCCGGCTTGGCCGCGGCTGGCGTTTGACCCGCGAGGCATGGGCTGCTCACCGCTGCCATTTTCACGAATGGGTGAAGCCCAAGCGCATGAGGCGCTGGCCTCGGCGCTCTCGGCAAACGACCTGGCTCGGCTGCTGGAAACGTTGGGGCTTGAGCATTACGTCGTAGCGGGTGAATCTTTTGGAACATTACTCGCAACTCATCTGGTCGCGCAGCTGCAGCATGACGGTTTGCCCCTGCCCACGGCCGTGCTGCTGGACGGCGCCATCGGCAGATATGGTGAGCTGCCCGATGGCGCCAACGACGGCGACGTCGCGCTGTGGAACCGCGTGCGCGCGCAGCTGCCCGCCCAGGTGCTGAACCGCTTTGAAAATGACCCGCGCCCCTGGGGCGTTTCGCGGCTGGCCTGGGGCTGGGACATTCGCAACACGCTGGAGGTCGAGTATTCGGGCTTCACGGCCGTGGCGCTGCTCTTGAACAACTACAAAAGTTTAGCGGATGAGAATTCCGAAACCGCCAGAAAACTCATCGCGCGCCTGGCCGCCTGGCGGCCTACCCAAAGCGCGGCTGACTTTGAGTTCGGGGGGCCGGAATTTTACGCGGGCTCGGTGATCTGCCGCGAGCTGGACGCGAACTGGGTGCTCGACCCGATACTTACCGGCACCGGTCTGGATTATCAGGGCAAATCAAGTGACCCGCTCCTTCGAATCTGCAGCGGGCAAGCACTCACGCGGCCCTTTGACAGCGCGAGTTTCGCGCTGCGCGTGCCGCTCGTTTATCTTCAGGGCGGCGATGACGTACAGACCTCGCTGGCTATCGCGCGCTATCATTTTGAAAACCAAAAGCAGGCGCGCCGCCTCTGGGTCGAAGTCGCGGGTTCGGGCCATGGCGTACTGGGCTCGAATGAAAGAAACTGGGCCGCAAATTGCGGCCCTGCGCTGGCGGAATTTCTCAAAGCCCCGAGCGAGGACGCGCAAACCGTGCTGGCCCGCCAGCTTGCGCGTTGTGATTCGGAGACGACGACTGAGATGAGCGAGAAGCGCATGTATAGCTATCGATAACGCCCAGCTTCTTTGGATCGCGGGGGCATGAGTCATGGGCAAGGGAGTAAACGACAAGAGCATTGACGCATTGCATCTAATATTGTAGCTCGGGCTGACATTCCCTTAGAGGTAACATGAAGTTGATACAGGAGCGGTGCCTGCGGCCGAGTTCGATCGTTTTTTTTCTGTGGCTGGGTCTCTGTCCACTGGTCCATGCCGACTCCAAGGTTTTGCAACAGCTTGCATCGGGCGTACCCGCCTATTATGAACGTGAGCTGCCAGCCTCAAGCTATGTCGAGGTGCACACGCGGCGCCTGGCCCACGCACGCGTGGTGTGGGTGGACTTCGAGCTGCTGCGCGAAATGGGAGTCGAGGTGCCGGTGAACGGCCTGACCTTCGAGTTCGAGCAGCAGCTGCTCGACGCCTTTGCCTTCGCGGTGCCGCGCGAGCAGGACGAGCAGGGCATGTTTACCTCGGAAGAAAAAACCTATTATGCCGACCGTTACGGCGGTGGCGGCCTGGACGCGAATTTCGGCAGCGGCCGCGCGGGGGCGGCTGGAAAGTTTCAAACCAAAGGGCTGGGACGCACCTCGCTCGTGGGCGAGCATGCCGACTTCAATCACGCCCATGGCGGTGCCTCGCTGGCCGAAGCGACTTCCGAAGCCACCTGGGGCCAGTACAATCAAAAGCGGCTGCCTTTTGGCGGCAACCGCGTGGCCTTGCTGATCGACACGGGCACCTACACGGAATGGGAAGACGGTGGCCGCGAGCCTCGCGCCCTGATCGTGCGTCAGGATCCGCTGCGGCCCGCGCATTTTGGCGAAGTATTGGGTTCCAAAGGCCGGCTCAGTGCCAGCGACCCCGAAAGAACCCGGGCAGCGGTAGCCCGTTTCGAGCGCGCGCTGCCACAGCCCGCGGGCGCGACGGCTGCGACCCGGCTGGAGCGCATCAACCTGGGCTTGAAAGAATACGTGCGCAGAATCGCGCAGCAGTATTCGACGGCCTATGCGATGCGAATCTATCACGGCGCAACTTCGCCTTCGAACATGGAAGTCACCGGCCGTTTTATCGACTACGGCACCCAGACCACGCAGCCTGGCTATGGCCCCGTGCAGACGTTGAGCGACAACGACCCATTCGGCAAAACCGAAGAGTTCAAAGCCTGGCTCATTCGTGACTTTCTGCTGAGCGTTCGCAAATACGCCGACGCCGAGGTGCTCGAGGGGCTGCTGAGCGATGAAAAGCTTTTTGAGCACTTCGACGCGGAATATGAAAGCCACCTGAGACAGGAGCTCGCGGCCCTTGCCGGAATGCCGCCCGAGCTGGCCAGCGCGCTGAAGTCGCGGCCAAGCGCGCAGCGGTTTCGCGACATTTTCAAGCAGGTCGCCGAAGCTGGCACCAGTGTCGCCGGCGTGCCGAGCGTCATTGACATCGACAAGCGCATGCCCGAGCAGACTGGCGTGTATCGCGTACCCGAAATTCTGACTCGTCTGGCGCGGGGCGAGCCTATCGAAAACGAGCTGTCCGATGCAGCCCTACGCGAACATTTTCTGGCAGCCTATACCGTGCTGATGCAGGAAGCACTCGCTCTTGCGCGTGCGGACGGCGTGAGTGAGAACGCGTTTCGCAGATACGTAGCCCACAGCGCAGCCCTGCGCAACCGCGTGGAAGCTGAATTTTTTCGGCCCAGCATGCGCTGGGAGAGCGCCGAGCTGGTGAAAAGGTACAAAGCCACGGGCCGTCGCGAGCTCATCTGGGACGCCATCGACGAGCAAATCAATGTCGGTGACCTGCACCTCGACGATCCCCGCTCTTATCAGCTGGTGCTGGACGAAAAACTCAATCGCATTACCGGAGAAAGTTACCGGCATGTGTTCGACGCGCGCGAAAACAGGCTCAAAGTCATCTACCGCACGCCGCTGCTCGACTCAACCCAAAGCTATAACGTCGAGGAAAACACGATTTCGCGCAGCGACCTTGAGCAGGCGCGCGTTCATTCCCGCGTGCATGGCGCAAAGCAGGTCGAAGAGGGCACGGTTCACATTGGCTCTGATGCCCAGGCGGAGTTTGAAGTTCCCGGCTCGGACGTCGAGCTGATTTTGGTATGGCGCCACGGCAAGGAAAAGATGAGAATCACCTTTGCAGCCAGTGCCAGCATGGGGCGCTGTGAACAGCTTTTGAGGGATTGAAAGGGTTTGAAACCCGTCTGGGTCCGCGCTACCATGGCAGTCATGGTCACCAAATCAACGCCTAAACCGCCCATTAAAGTTCAGGTCTTGCGCCGCTTCGACACGTCGGCCGAACGCATCTTCGACGCCTTTCTCGATCCCGTGCAGGCCGGCAAGTTCATGTTCGCCACGCCCACCGGCAAAATGATTCGTGCCCATGTCGAGCCCCGCGTGGGCGGCGCCTTCGTGTTCATCGACCAGCGCCCCAATGGCAATGCCGAGCACTATGGCACATTCACCGAGCTCACTCGCCCGCGCAGGCTGGCGTTTCGGTTTGCCGTTGAAAAGGACGCCAAGGAGAGCGACCTGGTCACCATCGACATCGTGCCGCGCGACCGGCGCTGCGAGGTGGTGCTGACCCACGAGATGAACGCGAAGTTCTCCGAGTTCAAGGATCGCGTGGCCGAGGGCTGGACGAGTATTTTATCGGGGCTGGCGGCCACCATTTTGTCGAACTAGCCTTAACTCGTCAAACTGGGTTTTTTTGACGAGTTAAGGCTAGTACCGCGGGAGTCAATAGGGCCGCAGGCCGGTGTAGCGCCGAAAGATGTCTTGGAGGCGGCCCATGGTGGCCAGATACGGGCCCAGGTCAATGCCGTGGTGCTCGAGCGTGTCGCGGTTGTTGATCAGATAAGCCTGCGCCTCGTCGCGCCAAACGCTGGGGTGGTAGCCGCCCGTTGAGGCTAGGTATTTTTCAATCGGTCCCAGGTCAACCTTGTCCAGCTCGGCCAGCACTTCCTGGCGATATTTTTCATTGATGAAAAACATGCCGTGCGAAATTTCGTGGTTCAGCGTGCTGGGGCTGTCGGTCTTGTAGGTGCCAATGATGTAGAACAGCCCGTCCTTGTCTTCGAACGCCTGCATCAGCGTGCGCTCGCGGCGGCTCAGGCGTTTGAAGCGCCCATCGGCGAAGGGCTCGAGCATCGAGCTGGGAATATTGAAGCCCGACCAGTCTGCGAAATAGCTGAACTGGCCGCGCTGCGCGCGATACCATTTCTTGTACTCACGACGGCTGAAATATTTTCCGCGAAACTGCGGTGACTCGTAGTGTTCCTGGAAGCGCATG
>JACQAW010000455.1 GCA_016194725.1 Deltaproteobacteria bacterium | reverse complement strand
GGCACACAGCCTTTCAACGTGTCGGGAGTGCCGCTTACCGGGTCGCCGCTTGGGCCAAACGGGCCCGTCATCACCTTGAAGTCGACGGTATACGGTTGAAAGTTCATCTGCTGCCCGCCACCGTTCAGCACGGCGTCGCGCTGCGCGTTCACTTGAAGGCGCACGGAATATTGATTGTACGTGTAGGTGGTCGAGATATCGGTTACCTGGGTGGGCGGCGAGATTGCCCAGAGCTTCATGGTCGAAATCACCAGACCGTTGGTCGAGGTGTTTTCTTTTGCGACGCTGAAGCTTCCCGAGGGCCCCATTGGATAGCTGAGCTCGGGAACGTCGACGGCGTGCGCGAAGTCGTAGTTGGCATTCGAGCTGACCGAGACGTTGAATGCGGCACCCAGATGCACCATCATCGGATCGCAAGTGGACATGGTGGTCAGGGCCTGAAAAATTGATGACTTGGCCGACGTCCAGTCGGTCGCAACGGCGGCGCTTTTACCGGCTTTGGTGGTATACGCGATGAGCTCCATGATTCCCAGCGCCAGCACGGTGCTGATGCCCATGGCGATCATCACCTCCATCAGGCCCATTCCGCTATTTCTTCGAGTCTTCAAATTTTAAAATTCCTTTCTGATTCCCAACGAAATCGCGGTGAGCTCGATTTGATTGGGCTGCGACACGGCATGGGCGTTTTTGAATTCCGCGGTCAGGGCAAAGGGCCGCGTGGAGTGCTCGCTCAGCTCGAGCAGCGCGCCGATACCCAGCTCGTGGTCAAAGGTGCTCAGCAGCTGTCCATGATCGCCGATCGTCGCGTACTTCATCCAGATCTGCCAGCCCCGGCTGCCATCCTTTATTTTTCCCAGGGTCAAAAATCCCTCGGGCCCGCCCAGCGGGCCGATTCCGTAGCGATTGGTGGCAACGTGCACGGCCCAATAATACCAGCCGCCGTAAATCGTGAGGTCCACGAATTCCAAACCCAGGGGCAGGCGATAGCCGATAAGTCCGTCCAGGCCAAAAAAATGCGCCTGGGGGACGTCCCGGGGGCCGTGCTCGAGGGCCACGACGTCGCCGTTGAAATCAAGCGAGGCGAACAGCGTGTCGGGAATGAGTGGGTACTTCGCGCCAACTCGCACATTGAACGCATATTGGGTCAGCGCCACGTCATGTGATTTTTCATTCAGATGGCAACGCACCAGTGCCGCGCCCGCGTAAAGCTCGAGATGCCTGGGCAATGACGTGTTGGATTGGAAAAAAACGGAATAGTCCGTTCCCCGTCCCTGGTCGTCAATCGTACCCACCTGAAAAAGGCCTCGTGGAGTCTTGATTTCCAGATGAGGTTTTCCGAAATGCTGTTTGAAGGCGATGTACTTTCCTTCCGGGTCGAAGCGCACGAGACCCGGGGTCTGGTTGTCCCATTTGCTTTCATTGGAACGAAAAAAGTATACGTCCACGCCGTCGCCGGTATCCACGCAGCTCAGTCCCACGAACAGATGGCGTGCTTCGACTTTATTGGCCAGCAGATGCACGTGTTGAGCGGTGCATTCGGGGCGAATGATGACGTACGGGCGCCCGACGTTCAGCTGAATGGCCAGAGTGTTTTCGGACATCCGATTTCGGTGATCGCGAAAGATCATGCGCAGGCTGCCGTTGCGGGCGCGCAGGTCGACCGCGAAAGTCTGGGTCTTGCCAATGGGGCCGGCTCCGAAACCTTGAGCAACCGTTACCGCGGTACCCGAAATCTTTTCCACCTGCCAGTCCTCAGGCAGCTGGGTTTCGAGCCAGACACGAAGTGCAGGGCTATCCATGACGTCCGTGGGCGTGGCCTTCGACCACACCCATTCCATTCGCGTAACGTGCCCACCCGATTGAATTTCACCGTGCGCGTCGATCATTCGCAGAATAATGCGCGCCAGGTTTGGAGCCAGAGGCTGCACCTCGGCATCGGAGCCCCAGGCATAGGCAGACGTCGCCAAAATCAAGATGGTTAGGATGAGCGGCGATTTCATAGACCAGCTCTTTCTACTATACAGCGCGCGTCATGCTTGTCTTGTATTTCTGCTTATTGTCGAGCATGCTCAGCTTTCAAAGAAGGAGAATCAACCATGGGTTCAGGAAAACAAAAAGACACCGACGCGATCGTCCAAAAATTGAATGAAATTCTGGAGTTTGAAATCAGCGGCGTGACCCGCTATTTGCATTACTCTTTTATGATGTTTGGCGCCAGCCGCATTCCAATCACAGGCTGGCTTCGCGGCCATGCCACGGATGGAATGAACCATGCTACGCAATGCGGCGAATGGATTACGGCATTGGGCGGCCATCCTACCGTAAAGGTGCGCCCCACGCCCGAGGGCCACAAGCATGATGTAAAAACCATGCTCACCGAAGCCCTCACGTTTGAACGCGAAGGTATGGCCAAGTACGTCGAGCTTTTCGAGCTGGCGCGCGATCAGAATATCGCGCTCGAAGATTGGGCTCGCAAGATCATGGGCGAAGAGCAGGCGCATATCTATGAAATGGATAAGATGCTCAGGACCTGAACGATGAAACGCAAGCGCCGGCGGTGGGTCATCAAAGCAGGCAGCAATATGGTGTGTTCAGGGGGGCCGCTGCTGGCCCGCGCCTGGATGCAGCAGCTGGCCCGTCTTAAAGACCAGCATGGAATCGAAGTCATCTGGGTGACTTCGGGCGCGATTGCCTCGGCTACCGAACGCACGAAATTCAAGAACAGCAAACGCCGTACCTTGTCTGAAAAGCAAGCCCTTAGTGCGATAGGCCAGCCACTGGTCATGGACCTGTATAATCTGGCCTTGCAAACCTCGGGCATGCTTGGTGCGCAGGTTCTTTTGACGTATGATGATCTGGCCAATAAACAACGCCGTGCGAATTTCGCCAATACGCTGGAGCAGCTCTTGAAATGGGATGTGACGCCTATTCTTAACGAAAATGACGCGGTTGCCACCGAGGAAATCAAATTCGGCGATAACGACTCGCTTTCGGCCAAGGTAGCGGGGGTCATGCGCGCCGAGCGCCTGGTGATTCTGACCGACGTCGAGGGCCTGTGCGATTCCGATCCCCGCAAAAACAAGAACGCGCGCCTGGTTCACACGCTCGACCGTATTTCAAAAAAACTTCTGGCTCAGACCGGCACCTCGGCGGGCTCCTCGCGTGGCACGGGTGGCATGTATTCGAAGTTGAGTGCGGCCGGCGAAGCCTCGCGCAATGGCATCGAGGCCTGGCTGGTGAAGGGCGATTTGCCCGACGTGTTGACCCGCGTGGCTGGAAACGAAACAGTGGGTACCCGAATTCGGGCCCGCTGAAAATTATGACGAAGAATCTTGCGCCGAATATAGCCCATTTGCAAGCCGCCAAAGCCGCGGCCCAGCAGCTGCGCAGTGCCGACACCGGTCGCAAGAACGCTGTTTTGCTCGAAGCCGCCCGGCTGCTCGATCAGCGCAAGGGCCAGGTGCTTGCCGCGAACGCCGAAGACCTGAATACGCTGGCCGCCGACGCCGGCGATGCGTTTCGCGATCGCCTGCTGCTTGATGTCCCGCGTATCGCGCAGATGGTGGAGAGCCTCGGGCAGGTGGCCCGGCTGGAAGATCCCGTGAACGAAGAAGTCGAGCGCAAGACGCTGGCCAATGGGCTGCTGGTGCGTCGCCTGCGCTCGCCCCTGGGCGTGATTTTAATGATCTTTGAGTCGCGCCCGAACGTAGCCGTCGAGGCTTTTTCGCTCGCCTTCAAGGCAGGCAACGTTATTATTCTGCGCGGCGGAAAAGAGTCGATGCGCACCACCGCCGTGCTTTACGACATTCTGGGCGACGCGCTGGAGTCGCAGGGCTTTGACCGCGCGGCACTTTGGGGAATTACCGACCCCGACCGCAAACTGACGGAATTTCTGCTCGAGCAGGCCAGCTATATCGATATCGTCGTGCCCCGGGGTGGCGATGCGCTGATCAAATTCGTGGTCGACCACGCGCGCATGCCCATTATCAAGAACGACCGTGGCCTTTGCCACGTCTACGTGCACGAAGACGCCGATCAGCCGATGGCCGTCAAAATTATCGCGAACGCGAAATGCCAGCGTCCGGGCGTGTGCAACTCGCTGGAAACCGTGCTGGTGAACCGCCGAATTTCCCGCGATTTTTTAACCCGACTTCACGAACGTCTGGCTGCCAGCAAGGTGGAATGGTTTGGCGACGCCGAATCGGTTCAGCTGCTCAAGGGCCAATCCGACGTGCATGCGGCCACGACGACCTCGTTCGATACCGAATACCTTGATTTGAAAATGAACTGCCGCGTGGTGGGCTCGCTCGATGAAGCCATAGCGCATATCGAAAAACACGGCTCGCGCCATTCGGAGTCGATCATCACGAAAACCGAAGCCGTCGCGCGCGAATTTCAGGCCCGCATCGACGCGGCCGCGGTTTATTGGAATGCCTCGACCCGCTTTACCGATGGCTTTGAGCTGGGTTTGGGGGGTGAACTCGGTATCAGCACTCAAAAACTGCACGTTCGTGGGCCGGTAGGGCTGCGCGAGCTGACGAACACGCGCTGGCTTATCGACGGCACGGGCCAAATCAGAAAATAAAGGAGCAAGCCTTGGCGACTCGCATCGGAATTCTGGGACTGGGTAAAATGGGCGAAGCCCTGATTAAAGGGCTGCAGGCGTCGAAGCACTCCAAAGACTTCGCTTTTCAGGCCACCACGCGCTCAATAGAAAGCGCGGCCGAAGCCACCAAGCGCCTGGCAGTGGAGTGCCATACCGACAACCAGAAGCTCGCCGCTGGCAGTAAAGTACTCGTACTTTGCGTAAAGCCACATCAGGCGCAGACCGTGCTTTCCGAGCTGGCATCCAAGCTTACGGCCGACCACCTTATTATTTCAGTTTGCGCGTCGGTTACAACCGCTCAAATTTCCGAGTGGAGCGGCGGACGTGCCGCGGTTGTGCGCGCAATGCCGAACACCCCGTGCCTGATCGGCGAAGGCATGACGGTTTTTTGCGCGGGCCAGGGCGTGAAGGCCGAGCACATGCGCCTGACCGAAAATATTTTCAATACCGTTGGCCGCGCCATTGCGCTTGAGGAGCCGCTGATGGACGGAGTCACCGGCCTGAGCGGCTGCGGACCGGCTTATATCTATCTGATCATTGAGGCTTTGAGCGAGGCGGGCGTGAAGGTGGGATTGCCCAGAAAAACCGCCACGCTGCTGGCGGCACAGACCATGGCAGGGGCGGCGCGCATGGTGCTCGAGCGTGGTGAACACCCCGCCGCTTTGAAGGACGAGGTCACGACGCCTGCCGGCTGCACCATTGACGGGCTTATGGCCCTGGAAGAGGGCAAGCTGCGCGTGACGCTGATCAAAGCGGTGCTGGCCGCCGCCAAACGCAGCAAGAGCTTGGGCAAAAAGTGAAACGACTTGGCCCGATCATGGGTGGTGCCTTCGTTTTTTTTCTCTTTATATTTCTGCTGCTCGAGTGGCGAACCGGCTACGTGCGCGGCTGGCTCAATCCCGTTATTGTCGCCATTCTGGATACCGGCGTGGACTCCAGAATTCCCGCAATCGCCTCGCGGCTGGCCGCAAAGCCCGGATATAACTTCTTCGACTCCAATAGCGACGTATCCGATTCCAGTGGTCACGGTACGAAAGTAGCGCTGCTGGTGACCCAGTACTGCGGCAACAGCGGCTGCCGAATTCTTCCTGTCAAGATGACGAAGAGCGGTGCCGGAATGACGCCCGCGGATCTGGCCGCCGGCATTCGTTTCGCGGTGGCCAACGGCGCGCGCATCATTAATATTTCAGCCGGCATGAACAAGGGTTCGCCCGAGCTCGCGGCCGCCGTTTCCGAGGCAAATGCGAAGGGTGTGGTGCTGGTTAGCGCCGCCGGCACGGGCGTTAGCAATCCCTTCCGTTCCGACGATCTGGCGAAGATTTATCCACAGAGTTATCCCGAGGCGATTGTCGTGGGCGCGCAAAAGTCGCTCGAGCAGTTCGATCCGATCATGAACTTCGGCGAGCCGCTCGATCTGGTGGTCGTGGGACAACCCGACGATGCTTCCGGCTCAAGCTACGCGGCGGCGGCGGTAAGTGGCGTGGTTGCCGAAGCCTTGCGAAGAGCGCCAGGGCTGCAGCCGGCTACGGTGCGCCATCTGCTAAGGGCGTCGGCGACGAGGCCGATGGAGATGTGGATTCCACCACCGCCGCTGGCCGAAGTTCCGTTGCGGCTCGGATTCGGAGCGTTTGACTCCGACGCCTTTCTGCGCGAGCTGCGACGCCTGACGGGCGAGCCTAATACGGTGGCGCGGTTTTTTTCGCCCAATGGCGATGCCGATTTCGAGGTGACCCTGAACAAGGACGTCGCTGATGTGGATCTGGCGCAGTGGGATTGCGCGAAAAAGCCCGACCCGGCTCTTTTTTCTCTAAGTTCTTTCGCGCTCAAAAAGGGCCGGCTGCGCGTTCTTGCCAAAGCAGGGCCGGGCAAATACACGCGGGAACAACGCGGGTCCGCGATTGCAGGTTGCGCAATCAAGGTGTGGCCGCGGGGCGCGAGCACCGGTGCGCCGCTGGTTACTTTGCACTTTTAATCAAAGTCCGGGGCTAGGCGCCTTTACGGCCCAGAACTTCCTGATTATAGGCGTTCTTCAGGGGCTTGAGCACGTCCTTGATGGGCGTGCTCTTGAACCAGCCGTCGGCCTCGACCTGCGTGCGCGCATTTTCCAGGCTCGGGTACAGCTGCAGCATGCCCCGGCGTTCCTGGCCGGTCTTGCTCAAGGCCGTATTGATAAAAGCCATCAGCTTCGTGCCGGCAGCCTTGTTCTTCTTGAAGTTGTCGCCGTTGACTGCGGCGTTGTCGCGCATTTCCTTCATTAGATCGTACAAGACAACTGTGCTGGCCTTCCGCATGCGTGCCTGGTTGCCACCGCTCACCGCCGCCGCGAACGCGGCGATTTTATCGGTAAACGATTTGCGGAGCAGGTCAAACGTTATGAGGTCGCCGGCAATC
>JACQAW010000020.1 GCA_016194725.1 Deltaproteobacteria bacterium | reverse complement strand
GTGGGCATTGACCCCAACAGCAAGCTGAGCGAGCTGGCCAGCGAGCTGAACTTCAAAAAAATTCTGCGCCAGCTGAAAGACACGCCTTCATTTAGCAAATACAAATATTCCTTTGCGGCAGTTGCGCTGGGCTGCACCGACACCTGCATCGAAGGACGCGCCTCGACCCTGCCGTGCGCGAAAGCTGACGGGGCCAAGGCGCCCATGGGAGTCGAGGACATGCTTTCGACGGGTGAGCGGAGCAAGGGTAAAACGCGCGCGGATCTGGTCGCCGATACGACCCAAACCATGACAGCTCAATTCACCGCCCGCACCGCCGACCTGCACGCCACGAACGATCCGACCGATGCGCAGGCGCCCGACCGTTGCAGCGACAGCGATTACGACAAGAGCCGGGGCGCGGTGAACTTTGACCTGACCGATGCGAAACTCGTGGCGACGACACGTTACCTGACCGAGCGCATGGGCGTGAATATGAGCGAATGGTCCATGGCGGCCTCCAACGGCGAATTCAGCTATGCCAGCGGCATCGATGGGATTGATCGCGTCTATCAGCTCTACCTGCTCGAGCAGCTCAAGAACCCCGACCCCGGCTTGCCCAAGCTGGGCAGCTATCTTAAAATTAACAAGTCGGAAGCAGGGGAAGTGCCGGGACGCGTGGGCGTTGACTTTACCGGCACTGCCGCCGACAAGGCCCGGTTGTGCGAGAGTTTGAAGGAGCGCAGCCTAAAGGCGTTTGGGGGCGAAGCCGGAAAATGCCCGGATCCCGGCGGCCAGCCTGTGCCCAAACAGACCGAGGAGGATATTGAGAAGGCCAGGAACGCCACCTTTGGGCTCTGAGGCTTCGCGTACTGGGCATGGACGGAATTACGGGCTCTGACTCAAACCGCGGCTTCCGGCTCCCCGGCCTCGGCATTGGATTCCGCCTCGTTCTTATCCAACCCGTACTCGCGTTCCTTGCGATAAAGAGTTTTTCTATTTATGCCCAGAATATCCGCGGCTTCTTCCTTGGTTTGCATGCTTTGCCTGAGCACGTAAGCGATGTATTCCTTCTCGAGCTCGATGAGCGTGGGAAGCTTGGCGAACATGCCGCCCAGCTGATTGTTGGGCTCCGTGCGTTCGTCGATGGTGATGTCGGCGACGTCGATGATCGCGCCATGCGAAAGCACCAGCGCGCGTTCCACGCTGTTTTCGAGCTCGCGCACATTGCCTGGCCACGGCATGCGGGCCAGCTTGGCAATTGCGGCGGGCGTGACCAGCTTGGGCTTGGAGTTGCTTTGCCTGGTTATTTTGGTGACAAAGTGCTCGACGAGCAGCGGAATGTCCTCCTTGCGCTCGCGCAGTGGTGGAATGGAAACCGGAATGACCGCAAGACGGTAATATAAGTCTTCGCGAAACAGCTTTTCGGCGACGGCCGTTTTCAAGTCGCGGTGCGTGGCCGCGACGATGCGCACGTCGATTTCAATCGAGCGGTTCTCGCCTACCGCGCGCACCTTGCGCTCCTGAATCACGCGTAAAAGCTTGGCTTGAAGTTGGAGTGGCAGATCGCCGATTTCATCCAGAAAGAGCGTGCCGCCATTGGCTTCGACAAATAAGCCCTGGCGCGCGGCCGTGGCACCCGTAAAGGAGCCCTTGGCGTGGCCGAACAGCTCGCTTTCGAGCAAGGTGTCGGGAATGGCCGCGCAGTTGATGGCCACGAACGGCCCGCTGGCGCGCGTGCTGCGATCGTGCACCGTGCGGGCCACGACCTCTTTGCCCGTGCCGCTTTCGCCCGTTATGAGCACGCTCGAGTTGGCCACGGAAACGCGTTCGATGAGCTCATAGAGCTGCCGCATCTTGTGGCTCTTGCCAATCAGGCCGCCAATGCTGTGCTGGCGCGAGACCTGGTCTTGAAGTCGGCGATGGCTGCGCTCGAGCTGGCTGGTGCGTACGGCGCGATCGGCGATAACGCCCAATTCCGCAAAGTTAATGGGTTTGGTGATGTAGTCAAAAGCACCTCGATGCAGTGCCTCGATCGCCGTTTCGGTGGAGCCGTGCGCGGTGACGAAAATCACGGGCAGGTCCGAGCCCTTCGCGCGCAGCTGCTCCAAAAATTCCAAGCCGTCCAGGTCGGGCAACTTTAGATCGCAGACAATCAGGTCAGCCTGAAGATTGGCTGCCAGAGCGGGTTTAGCCTCACTAAAAAGCGTTGCCGCGCAACCCTGCTTTTTGAAAAAAGCTTCGAGCAGGGTTTGTATTTCCGGGTCATCGTCGATAATGCAAACTGTTCTCTGCATAAGAACAGCATACGGCCTTGGGGGCAGGAGTCAATCGGCTCGGGGCATTTCCAAAATTTGCCGGGGCATCCTGCCCCAGTACTGCGCCCGAAATTGCCTACCTGATACGGCTAAACCATTGAAGTGGCATGCGGCGCTATTTGGTACGCACCTTGCGATAACCCTTGTGAGTACGTCTTAAGGGAGTAATTCCATGTTTAAAGAATTCATTTTCGCTGATTTTTCTGCAAGCCCTGAACTGGTCGTCAATATGAGCGCAACCCTGCAATGGGTGGAAAACTCGGTTCCCGGCGGAATGGGAACCTCGCTGGCTCTTCGCCGCGTCGACAATGGTTACTCCTGCTCACTCGACGTCTATACGGCAGGCGGCCACTTCAATGGTTATGGTTTGTTTTCCGACCCGCAGGGCGCGTTTGACGAGGCCGTGAGCAAGCTGATGGCATTCATGGCCGCATAAAAGGAGGTCTTATGTTTGAAGATTTCGTGATCTCGGAGCCACACAAACTGAGCCATTAAATCGCTTCAAAACATCCGCATCCATGTTCTAATATCAGGCATGCCATTTCTTATCGCAATGCTACTGTGTACCCTGATGGCCGCGACGCAGCCGGCCCTGCTGGCATTGTGTGCAGCCGCAGTTACCGGAGCATTGTATTGGCTGGGCGAACGGCAGCGCCAGGCCCGGCTCAAGGCGCTGGCCAGCAAAGAGCAGTAAGTCGCGACGGGTTGCTAAGAGCGAGCATGGTCCTTGCAAAAATCCCATGCGAGGGACTTTGCGATGGATTCTTTGCACGACTTGGAGTCGGGTGACGACTTTCCAAAAATGCTGTCGGCCGTCATCGAGGTGCCCAAGGGCTCGAAGGTGAAATATGAGTATGACGAGAAGAGCGGGCTGATCCGGGTAGACCGTATTCTTTTCAGCTCGGTACACTACCCGGCCAACTACGGTTTTATTCCCTGCACGACCAGCGCTGACGGCGACCCGCTGGATATTCTGGTGCTGGGCCAGGAGTCGGTGGTGCCCCTGGCGGTATTGCGCGCAAGGGCCATTGGCGTGATGCTGATGCATGACCAGGCAGGCGAAGATTCCAAAATCATCGCGGTGCATGCCGATGACCCGGAATATGTCCACTACGTTTCGCTCGCTCATCTGCCGCCGCATCGCATGACCGAGATCAGGCGATTTTTTGAAGACTACAAGGCGCTCGAAAACAAGACAGTCAAAGTCGGTGAATGTGGCGATCAGCAGCAGGCCTATCAGATCATCGAAGAGGCGGCGGCGCGCTACCAGGCCGCAAGGACCGCCGCGAATGCCGCATGAAATTCACAGTCCGGTTTACGAGGCCTTGCGGCTTTTTCTGGGCGAGCAGTGGGACATTTACCGCTTGCTGCTGAGGGTCTGCCGCAAAAAGCCCGGACGGGCTGTCGTGCATGGCCTGCGCACCTCTCTCAGGCGTCTGGGCGCGGGCTTGGCTGTGCTCGGGGAGCTCGTGGAGCTCAAGGGCGTAGCCCAGCTGCGCAAGGAGTTCAAAGCGGAGCTGCATTCGCTCAGAGATCTCCGTGACTCGCAGGTGCAGCAAAAAGCCATGAAGGGGCAAAACGACTCGAAAATGATTGCTGAGTTTCGGGCTTCCTTGAAAAAGCGGTGCAGGCGTCAACAGACGTGTGCGCGGAAAAGATTGAAGAGGGCAAAGGCCGCAAAGCTCGGCTACTGTATGCTGAAAATCGAAGAGGTACTGGTCGCCTGCGGCCAGGATGCGCGACGTAGCCATAACGCGGCATCGCAGCTCGAGCACATGCTGGAGCGGGAATTCAAGGCGCTGCAAGCCTGTGTCCAACACGCGAAGGCCTCAGACCCGGCTTCAATGCACGCGACGCGAATTCAGTTCAAGAAGTACCGCTACCTCTGGCAGGTGGCTGAGCCCAGTATTCCCCTGCCCTTGGCCGTCGCACGGAGAATGAAAACCGTGCAGACTCAGCTGGGC
>JACQAW010000491.1 GCA_016194725.1 Deltaproteobacteria bacterium | reverse complement strand
GTGCTTACGGTTGCTGTTGCCGGTGCGCTTTTATATCTCATGAAGCACCCACCAGGAGCCCCTGCCGTCGGGATGCCTACGCCACCGGCTCAGGCCCAAGCCCAAGCGCAGCCTCCGGCCCCGGTTCCGCCTGCCCCATCGGTTCCGCCAGCTGATCCGAATGCGCCGGCGATAGTGCAGAATACGGGTGAGGCGCCAGCGGCTCCTTCGGGAACGCCGCCAGCGGATCCGAATGCGGCTGCTGCCGCTGCCACCCCAAATTCGGAGAATGGCGCGCCGCCAGCAGTCCCGCCACCACCGCCGGCGACCAATTGAATTCACTGCTAAGCAGGTATCCTGGCTGCGTTGGTCACGAAAGCCCGTCGCGCTGCTCTAAGATATAACCCGCGCCGTAAAGAGTCCGGATCTGGTGATCGAAACCCGAAAGTTTTTTTCGAAGCGTTGCGACGTGCGTGTCGATGGCTCGTTCCGATACGGAGCCATTGCGCCACACGGACCCGATGATTTTCTCGCGGCTCAGCACGTGATCCTTGTTCTCGACGAAGAATTTCAGAAGACTGAGCTCAAGCACGCTGAGCTTTATTTTATTGTTCTGAATCCGCGCCTCGAGCTTGTTCATGTCCATGGTCAGGTTTCCGCAGTCCAAGTTGCTTTTCGCTTTCCAGTGGTCGTCGAAGCGGCGCAGCCTGGCCTGAATGCGTGCGAGCAGCTCGTCGCGGTCGATGGTCTGCAAGATGAAATCGTCGGCTCCTGCCACGAACGCATCGATGCGGTTTCTTTCACGGGTCTGGGCGGGCGAGCCCGAGCTCTCATCGGCATCCACGATAAATACGACGGTGTTTTGCAGCGGCGGGCTTGAGCGCAGCTGCCGGCATACGTCCATGCCGTTCATCTTTTTTCCGGCCATGACGTCGACGAGGATCAGGTCCGGATGGTGCAACAAGGCCTGCTCGATGCCCGCAGTGCCGTCTGTCGCCGTAAGAACTCCAAAAGACTTGGACAGAATTTTGGAAAAAAGTTGCGCGGTGTTCCCATCATCGATGATGAGCACCTTTCGTCGTTCACCCATACTTGACTTAATTTTAAGTCCGAGTTGTCAGCCAAATATGGGGCTGGCCGTATTTTTCGGTTTATTTGAAGGAGTGCCGGGAAGTTAGCTTTTTGTAAGAAATTCAATGACTTTGGCACGACGTCTCTGGTCATGCCCAGCCAGCTCCATAAAACCATGGCCGTTCAGTTCACCGCCTTTATACCGTCCGGTGACGCTGACTATTCCCTGCCAAAATGACGAAAAGATCGAGCGGGTAAGGTCGACTTCCTGATTGGAAAGGCTGGCTTTCAGCTCGAGCTCGAGCTCGAGCGGTTCGATGCGAACCCGGCGCTTGATGGGATAGCGCGCACCCGTGCGCGGGCTGATCCAGTACTCGTAGTTTTCAACCTGAATGTCGCTCGCAACCAGGTGTTTCACATTGCCCTGAGCATCAATCCACGATCCCGAGGCGGCCTCGGAGCGGCCCCGCACCAGAAACAGCATCAAATCCTGGCCACTGCTGAACTGCAGAAGCAAGCGGTCCCAATTGCCCTGAAAGGGACTTTCTTTTCCGGTGAGTTTCTCATGGTCCATCCAGGTAAGGCCCGTGACTTCTTCCAGACGTCCGTCGAGCAGCACGCGTCCCGTGGTCTTGAGGCGGGGATAGCTGCAGTAAAATGCAGCTCCGTCGCCATCGTTGTAGCCAGCCTGCCCATGATAGGCCAGCGGCTTGAGCTCGGAAAGCTCGAGGTGAATGCTGTCGCCGTCGCCGTGCGCATACAAGGTAATGGAGCCATCCGCACGGCGAAAGCCGTACCAGCCGCCCAGCTCGACGTGAAAACGATCGTCGGCGGCGAAGCCGGTCGAATTTGAAAGCAGGCCCCCGCGTTGCCAGACGCGAAAAGTTTTGGCGGTATCGCCATTCATGGGGTCGGATATTGCCAGATGTGCGGCAAACGCGCGCGGCGTGATCCAACGCGCAGGTAGCGCTCCGACGAAGTCGTTTTGGGTATGCCGGTCAATGAAGGCCAGCTGAAACCCCAGCGAGCGACCGCGGCCCGTAACCAGATTTCCGCGAAAACACCACCACTGCGATTGCTTGTCCCACCAGGCCACCAGCGACTGCGAGCTGTCGCGAAAACGTTCGATGTCGGGACCAAAAGCCTGGGCCGGCGTAAGCAATGGCAGCTTGCGGGCGGGGAGCAGGCTGCTCAGGACGCGCAGATTTTTTTGCAAACCGCGAAGGCGTTCCACGAATTTCTGAGGTACTGTGTGGCTGAAATGTTTTTCTTTGGGCATATCGGAATCACCACCGGAGTTCTTCATGGGTTTAATCGGTCGACCGGGCGCAAGGTCGACCTGCGCAAAGCCATGTTCTTAAGTGTGCTGCCTGACCTACTCGACAAGCCGGTGGGTGTCTTATATCCGAATGTTTTTGGGAATCATACCCGCCTTTGGGGACATTCGCTGCTCGTGAGCGGCCTGGTGCTCGGACTGCTTTTGGCCTTGAGGCGCCGGGTGGTGTTTCCATGGTTCTTATGGTCGGCGTATATGGGTCACTTGCTATTGGATCGGATCTGGATTGACGATTACGCGGCGGTATTTTGGCCTTTTCTCGCGGGGCGGTTGCCGCTTCACACCACGATTTTAAAAAAATGGCACGACTCCTCCTATCAACCCTGGACGGTTTTTGGTGAAACGACCGGGCTTTTGATTTTACTGATTCTCTTTTTATCTTACCGCCTTGGCGATCCCGTGCGGTGGCGCAAATTCTGGCGAACGGGCTATCTCGCTGCAATGCATTAGCTCGAACTTGCCTTGCCATTCCATTACTAGTAAGACCAAATCAACTTTCGGTTATTTTGGAGGTTTATGAGGGGTGTTTGGTTAGCGGCGGCAGCCGC
>JACQAW010000471.1 GCA_016194725.1 Deltaproteobacteria bacterium | reverse complement strand
CGGCGTAGGAAAGATAGCTCCGGTGGCCCAAAAGCTGATGGACGTGACCAGGGACTGTTTGGCTGGCGGTATTCGCGAGGCGGTGGTCGGCAATAGGCTCTTTGATATATCTCATGCAATTCAAAATTATGTTGAAGCTCGCGGATTTTCCGTGGTAAGGGAGTTCGTTGGTCACGGCATAGGTCGCAGTCTGCACGAGGAGCCCCAGGTACCGAATTACGGTCCGAAAGGCAAAGGTGTGGCGTTAAAAGAGGGTATGGTCATTGCGATCGAACCTATGATAAACGCTGGCGGACACGGTGTTCGAGTTGAATCGGATGGCTGGACCGCGGTTACTGTCGATGGCTCACTGTCCGCTCACTTTGAGCATACTGTAGCCATCACGCAGGACGGACCGGAGATATTAACGCTGTTCGCATGATTGGCGAATGGTGGACGAAGTAAATGGATTCTGTTTTAGTGAGGAAATTATGAAAGTCCGAGCATCAGTTAAGAAAATTTGTGATAAGTGCAAGGTGATTCGCCGAGTCGGCGTCGTTCGCGTAATTTGCACCAACCCGCGCCATAAGCAGCGCCAAGGCTAATAAGGAGTTATTGTGGCCAGAATTGCAGGAGTTGACCTCCCTAGAAACAAGCGAATGGAAATTGCTCTCACGTACATCTACGGGATTGGGCGCAGCGCTTCCGGAAAAATCCTGGAAGCAGCAGGAATTGACAAAAATAAGAAAAGCGATCAGCTGAACGAGGTCGAGGTTTCTCGTATTCGTGATGTGATTGACAAAGGTTATCGCGTTGAGGGCGATTTGCGCCGTGAAGTAAGCATGGGCATCAAGCGCCTGGTCGACCTCGGTTGCTATCGTGGAACGCGCCATCGCAAAGGTCTTCCTGTGCATGGTCAGCGTACGCATTCGAATGCCCGTACTCGCAAGGGCCCGGCTGTTGCGATCGCTGGTAAGAAGTCTATCAAGAGCCTGAAGGGTTAAGGAGTAATTTTAATGTCTGAAGTGAAGCAAGAGAAAGCAGCTGAAGAAAAAGTTGCGACGCCGGCGGTAGCAGATGCTGCGGCGGGTACGGATGCCGCTGGTGTTGCGGTTCGCAAGAAGAAGGTTAAGAGAAACGTCTCTGCTGGGTGCGTATACATCCAGGCCTCTTTCAATAATACGGTTGTCACCGTTACCGATACGATGGGCAATGTGGTCGCCTGGTCGACTGCGGGCGCCAAGGGATTTCGTGGCTCGCGTAAGAACACTCCGTTTGCAGCCCAGGTTGCCGCGGAAGATGCTGCTCGTAAAGCCGTTGATGTCGGTATGCGCACAGTTCAAGTGTTTGTGAATGGTCCGGGTGCCGGACGTGAATCAGCATTGCGCGCGCTTCAGGCTGCGGGCTTGCGCGTAAGCTTCATTTCGGATACTACGCCCATCCCACACAATGGTTGCCGCCCACCGAAACGTAGGAGAGTTTAAGTCATGGCTCGTTATTGTGAATCAGTTTGCCGCCTTTGCCGACGCGAAAATCAGAAGTTATTTCTTAAGGGCGACCGTTGCTATTCGGACAAGTGCTCGTTCGAACGCCGTGGTTATCCACCGGGACAGCACGGCCAGGGCCGCATCAAATTCTCTGAATACGGCTTGCAGCTTCGTGAAAAGCAAAAAGTCAAACGCATGTATGGTTTGGTGGAAAAGCAGTTCCGCCTGACGTTTGAACGCGCCGAGCGCATGAAGGGTGTTACGGGTAATAACCTGATCGGCCTTCTCGAGCGCCGCCTCGATAACGTTGCTTACCGCATGGGTTTTGCAAATTCGCGTTCTGAAGCACGTCAGCTTGTTCGCCACCGTCACTTTCTGGTGAACGGCAAACCAGTGAACATTCCTTCGTTTACGGTGAAAAAAGGCGACACTCTTGAAGTTCGTGAGAAGAGCAGAAAAGTAGTACGTATTCAGGGCGCCCTTGAGGGATTGAAACGTCGTGAGGTCCCGCAATGGCTGGAGTCTGACGCGACTAATTTCCGCGGCAAGATCCGGGACCTTCCGGCTCGCGATGACGTTTCGGCTCCAATGGAAGAACGTCTGATTATTGAGTTGTACTCGAAGTAACATTTGGTGAGCGGCAGGACGCTTAAGAGCGTCTTTGTCGCTCATTTTTATATACACGCGGCTGCAATACTACAGGCGTGTGACGAGGAGAGAAAATAGATGACCACGACCGTAACTAGCTTTTCTGCCAAGAACTGGCGCGATCTGATTAAGCCCAAAGCGCTGGATGTCGACAAAGAAAGCCTGACTCCCACTTATGGGAAGTTTGTGGCTCGTCCGCTCGAGCGCGGCTTCGGCATTACATTGGGTAACGCGCTTCGTCGCGTAATGCTGGGTTCTTTGCAAGGCGCGGCAGTCACTGCTGTAAAGTTTGATGGTGTTTTGCATGAATTCACGTCTATTCCAGATGTGACCGAAGACGTCACTGAGATCATTTTGAACATGAAGGAAGTTCGTTTCAGAATGCTCGATACCGAGTCGGCAACTGTATTTATCAAGAAAGATGGCCCAGGCGAAGTTTATGCCTCGGATTTCATCACTGGTGAGCAGGCTGAAGTGCTCAATCCTGAACAGCTTATCGCAACGCTCGGCAAGGGTGCCAAGTTCCATGCTGAGATTATCGTTAAGCGCGGCCGTAGTTACGTAACTGCGGAAAATAACAAAAGCGACGAAATGCCCGTTGGCTGGGTTCCAGTCGACTCTTTCTTCTCGCCAATCCGCAAAGTGAACTACACGGTGACGCAGTCTCGTGTCGGTCAGCGCACTGACTTTGACAAGCTAGTACTTGAAGTGTGGACAGATGGTTCGGTACTGCCAGAAGACGCCGTGGCCCTTGGTTCAAAGATCCTCAAAGACCAGCTCTCGGTATTTCTCAATTTCGTTGAGGAGCCAGAACCCGTTGAAGCGGCTAAGGAAGAAGAGCGCACGGAATTCAACCCGAATCTTTATCGGTCGGTTGATGAACTTGAACTCTCGGTTCGCTCTGCGAATTGCTTGCAGAATGCCAACATTAAGTACATCTATGAACTCGTTCAGAAGACCGAAGCAGAAATGCTCAAGACCAAGAATTTTGGTCGCAAGTCGCTGAACGAAATCAAAGATATTTTGAGTGAAATGGGATTGAGCTTGGGAATGAAGCTTGATGGCTTCGTGCCGCCAACCAATCCACCACGTCCAGCAGACAGCGATGTCGACGAAAGCCGCATCATGAACGCACGTAAGGACGAAGTTGCTGAGGACGATGACGACCTTGAATAAGGCGTCATCCTTAAGGAGTATTTATGCGTCATATGGTTGACGGCCGGAAATTTGGAAGAAATAGCTCACATCGTAAGGCGATGTTTAAGTCGATGGCTAATAATCTGATTCTTCATGAACAGATGACGACTACGTTACAGAAGGCAAAAGAAGTTCGCCGCGTAGTGGATCGCCTGGTTACGTTAGGTAAAGAAGGCTCGCTAGCATCGAAGCGGCTGGCTTTTGCCCGCACGCGCGATCGTGCCAGTGTTGTGAAGCTTTTCGGCCCTCTGGCTGAACGGTTTGCGAAGCGGGCAGGTGGTTACACCCGCGTACTTCATGTCGATGCTACCCGTTGGGGTGACGGCGCTGAAATGGCGATCATCGAACTGGTAGATCGTCCTTTGACTGAGGTTAAGAAAAAGACCAAGAAAAAGGCAGCCGCCAAGGGCGCTGACCATGGACATGATCACGACCACGACCACGACCACGACCACGATCATGACCATGCTCATCCGGAGAAGAAATCGAAAACCGGCGGTAAGGGTAAAGTGTCGGGCGGAAGTGGAAAAGCTGCTGGTGGCAAGTCTGCCGGCGCTCGCAAGACTCCGACCAAGAGTGGCGGCGGTCGCGCAAGCGGTTCAAGCTGAAACCTTAGACCCATATTTTTCAATGAAATCGCGAGAAGCCCGGGCTGCATTGGCAGCTCGGGCTTCTCGTTTTT
>JACQAW010000070.1 GCA_016194725.1 Deltaproteobacteria bacterium | reverse complement strand
TCGCCAAACGCGATTTCAGACGGCGTGTGATTGACGGTCGCATTCCTTAGATTTTGCAACAGCTCAGTGCTCAACGCCTGCATGCGCGTGAGCGCGTCGCCATGATACCAATCGGGCGCGCTGCTCATGAAATGATCCAGGCGCAGGGCCAGGGCGCCCCAGTTGCCCAGGCTTGAGATCAGCTCGCGCCATTCGGCTGGCGCCAGCGAGTCGTAGGGTGGGCGCAGAATAACCGCCTTCAGGCTGCTCAAAACCGGGATCATTTCGCGCGCGTTGGCGATCATCGAAGGGTCGGTGAGCAGCGGCGAAAGCTTTACGAGTAGACCGTCGAGCTGCGAGAAGGAATAGCTGGCGGTTGCACCCCGGCCAAGCGACGCGGCCAGCGCCTCGGTGGCGGTGCTGAACGCGTCGGCCAGGCTGTCCACGCGCGCCGTGGTCCAGGTGCCGATCTGCGAAAGATCGAGCGGAAAATAAGGGCGCAGCAGATACGACTGGCCCTTCACGGCGGCAAGCAGGGCCTGAATGCGCACCAGCTCACCCGCTTGCAGACCCTGGGCATCCCCGCCGAAAAGGGCCTGTTTTAAACTCATGAAATCAGGAATGAGCGCCAGCAGCGCGCTTTTCCTGGCCACGCTATCAGGCAAACCATTCAAGAGCGCCAGCACTTCCGAGGTCAGGATAGCCGGGCTGCCCGCTGGGTGCCGCGTAATGACGTCATTGATAAACGCGATGCCCGAGTCCGCGAGGGACCACCAATAATCAAGCTGCTGAGGCGAAGGCCCACCGCTCGCAGGCGGCACCGGCGCGCGCAAGGTCAAAAGATATAAGCGGGCCAGGCGGGCGGCCTCGTCCAGTATCGGGCTCCACTCCGCCTGCTGAACTCCCGCGTAAGGCGGCCCCAGCAGCACGGCGCGCGAGCCGCTGGCCAGGGCCACTGCGTTGTCCACCGACTGGTGAGTCGTAGGCAGCTGAAAAAGCGGGTCAAGCTGCTGAGTAAGCCCGGTCAACGCGGAAAAAGTCACCGCCGGAGCCTGCGCCATGAACTCGCGCACGGCCACCGTAACCGAGGTGGACGCGCCTTCGAAGTCCGCCACGACTTTGGCGAAGTCAGCGTCCGTCATATTCGAAAAATCGGTTTGAAGCAGAATTTGATAAAGCCGATACGCGGGGCGCTTGGCGTTGGCAATCAGCGGACGCAGCTCGACTGCCCGATTCAGGTCAAACGCAAGACCTGCGCCGCCAAAGATGGCCTGCTTGACGAGCAACGCCTTGGCGACGAGATCGGCGATGGTCACCGTCGTGGTGGTTGAAGCCATGGCCGGGTCGGGATGAAGCTTGGTCTGTTGCAAGGTGCTGACCAGAAGACTCAGTGTTTCGGCGGGCACCACGCCACCCGGGTGATTTGCGCCCACCTCGGCCAGATGGTCCACGGCGCGCGTGAAAATACTGGCCAGCGCGTCGATGCCGTCGGGACTGAACCAGCTGGCGCTGAAATGATCGCTTTCGTTCACATATAGCATGTAAGTGCCGTAGGCCTTGCTGGCCAGCCCCAGCGCATTCAGCCATTCGCTTTGTGCCACCTTGTCAGCTGAGCCGCCCACCACCACCGACTTTAAAATTCGCAGTACCGGCAGCTGCTCGCGCAGCCAGCGCACGACGTTGTCGGGCGCCGCGTTCTTGAGATAAACTTTTTCAAATTCGATCAGCAGCTTGCCGGCGTCGTCAAAAGAGTAGTCGCCACCGTGGCCCGCCACATAAGAGCCCAATTCAACACCTGTCGACTGCAACGTGGCAATCAGCCCACCCAGCTGCCCGCGGGCGAGCCCCGAGATGTGCGTGGGCAGCACGGGCATCAGCGTCTTGAGATTGATCGTGCCGCGCTTTAGAATTCCCAGAATTTCGATGGTCTGGTCCAGCTCGCGCGTGGTCAGGTTATCGGAGTCGCCCCCCAGAAAGGCCGCTTTCAGCTTCATGGCCGCCAGGCGCAGATCTTCTGAAAGCTTATCGGCTTCGTTGAGATAGCCGTTCAGGAACTTCAAAAGATCTTTCGAGGGAATCACGCCGGGCTGATCGCTGCGCACCAGCAGCTCAAAGGCCTGCAGCGCACTGATGCCGCAGTCCCAAAGCGCGCCGATCTGGTTGTCGTCTTGCAGATTCCCCAGAAAATAATCCCGCACGCCGGGTGGGATTTTGGCCACGCAAGAACTTTGAAAGCTGCCGATCTGTCCGCCCACGAGTTTTGGCGCCGGCGGATCCTCGCCCACAAAACAGCCCGAGGCCAGTATCGATAAACAGCTCAAGCCCACCACAACTGCCGCACTTGTTCTAGAAAACATAGCTCACCTTGCCGCGAACTCGATCGTCGCTTCGATAAAGATTCATGTAATCAGCGCCGCCATTGGAAGCACCCGCGCTGGCACTGCCAATCGCGTCGCCCCCCACTCCCACCTGCCAATGACGATCGTACTTGTAGAGCAAATCCAGGGACAGCAGGACTCCGGAAACCGTAAACTCGTAAACGCCCCGACCGGCGAGCTCAAAGTGCTTGAGCTCATCGCCGACCAGCGGCACGCTGGCGCGCAACGAAGCAGCACTTCGATAAGGATAACGAGACTCGAAAATGGAAACACCAGGCACGGCCAGCGGCCCCTGATCGGGCGAAGCGCCACCCCAGCTGTAAAGATAACTTGCACTGACGTGCGAGGCGTTCGCTCCGCGACCATAGGCTTCCCAATCCAATGATGCGCTGGCCAGCACCGCCGGCGTGATCTGCTCGGTAGTCCAGAACCCCGGCGTATGATCGGCCACGGGGCGTTCGCCCATCACCGACAGCCAGCCGCTCCATCTTTCAGTGGTGTAGCCCGTCTCTAAAGAGGCCACGTGGTGATAAACCACGCGCGGGTGCAGCGTCACTTCGACGTCCTGGTTGGCCGGAAAAAGATAGCCCTCGTAACCCAGCATGATTCGCGTCACCGGCTCATAAAGATAGGATACTTTTCCCCAGGCTCCCTGCGACTGCCCCACGCGCACCAGGCCGCCGGCGCTGGGGTGCATGACGACGTCACGCAGAATCGACGTGTTGTCGAGCTGGTAATGTACGGGCAAATTTCCGCCGAACATCGAGATCTGACTGGGCGGTGGAATAATGAAGCGATTCGACGAGGTCAGCGAGCCGTTGCTCACCGACATCTGCGCGCCCAGCTCAGGAATATAAAATGGCGAGCCAAAAGCCACGGCCCGCACGTTGCTCGTCTCTTTGGAAACGAAAAGGCCGGTCAGCCCCACCACGTCTGGTGTCAGCACGTTCCAGCGAAAAAGCGGCTGCCACATCCCAAGCTTCCAGTACTCGTCAAGCTTATTCCAGTCTTCAAGCTTTCGGCCGAGCTGCACTCGGATTCCGGCAGGACCGGCGAGGCTGCCAACGTGCGCTTCACGAACATTGAGGTAACGCGCGTTGGTGTGGCTCGTGTTGATGTCGCCTTCGGCATCGCCCGCCATTTCCCACCAGCTCATTTGCTTTGAGCCTTTGCCGCTCAGCAAAAGCGACGGGGCGGAATTGTTGGGCTGGGTGGAATTGGAACGATAGGCTTCGCTGTACAGCGACACGGCGCCTGAGTCGCGTGGGCCTGTCTCGTACATCTCCGCGGCCATTTCCGAAGCCATATCCGAGGCTGCAAAAAGAACGGGGCTCCATAGAGCCAGTAACGCCGTGCATGTCAATCCATTGAGCATGGGTCAAACTATAGCTGCTCGTTTGGGTGGGGTCTATCTTTTATCTTATTTTAGATCCTCAGTTTAGGTCCATCCGTAGCCCAACTGCAGCTGCATCTCCATTCCAGAACAAGGAAACTTTCAGCGACTGCGATTCTGAATTTTCGCTGCGCGCCGAAAAATCACCGGCACGGTAACGCGCCAGCGCTCTTTCTGCATTGTACGGGCGCGTATAGATCATGATTTCGCCCACTACGACGCCAAAACCAAGAGTCAGTGCCGCCGGCCCCCAGTGGTGCAAGCCAAAACCTTCGACGGCGGTCAGCCCCAGAGTGAACAGTAGACTGCCCGCATGAGAAATCCAGCTGTGCATGAACGCCTCGTCCGTTGCAGCGCGTTCAAGCGCGGTTTCAAACTGCTCGACATCAGCGCAGGAATCGCTTTGCGGTGGCTTGCTCAACAGCTCGCGATCGGCCAGCGCCCGCGGTGGAATGATAAAAGTGGGCAGCAGCCCCATGGCCGAACCAAACGCGCCCACCGCAAGATCCTGCCGCTTGTCCTTAGTGCCCACCACGGGAATGCCGATGAGCTGCAGCGCCGTCAACCCCGCCCAGCCCAGACTCCAGTGCGTGGCCCACGACTGCTCGTGGTCGGCGGTTTCAGCGAAATTATGGCGCAAAAACCCCAGCCGCGCTTCGGGATTCGTACAGATTCCGGCATTCGCGGGCACGGCGGCCAGCACAAAGAAAATGATCATTCGCGCAGTCATATTCGGAAAATTAGACTAATCTTTTACAATGACCCAAAGCAAATTTAAAAAATGGCAAATCCTGGCCATGTTTTCTCTGGCCGCGGGGTTGAGCCAGTTTTTATGGCTCAACTTTGCGCCACTCATTTCGTTTATCGAAAAACAGTACGCCGTCAGTGAAGACACCGCGGGGTTGCTGCTGCTGGTTTTTCCCCTCATCTATGTTCTGCTTTCGGTGCCCAGCGGAATGCTCATCGATCGCCGCGGTTATCGTTTCGGCATCGGGCTGGGGTTGACGCTCATGACCTCGTTTGCCTGCCTGCGAATCTATACCGCGAGCTTCTGGGTTTTGCTCACCGCTCAGATCGGAATCGCGATTGGACAGCCGTTTGTGGTCAACGGAATTTCGAAGCTGGTGCTGGACTGGTTCGAGCCGAATGAAGAAGCCATTGCCACCGGCATAGGCACGATGGGTTTGCTTGGCGGCATGGCGGCGGGCCTGGCGGTGTCTTCGCCGCTGGTTGAAGCTTACGGGCTGCGCACGACGATGATGATCTTTGCCGGCGCCTCGGCGCTTATCGCGCTGGGGTTTTTCGTGCTGGTCCATCCCAACGCCACGCGCGCCGGTAAAACCGGTGATTCAGCAGCCACGGCTGGCCTACGCGAGCATCTGCGATCGTTTCTGGCCGACCGCGATTTGATTTTGATTTTCATTCTCGCGTTTCTGGGTCTGGGATTCTTCAACGGCCTGACCACCTGGCTTGAGCCTATTTTGGCGCCGCACGGAATTGACTCGGTCAAGGCGGGCATGGTGGGT
>JACQAW010000463.1 GCA_016194725.1 Deltaproteobacteria bacterium | reverse complement strand
GTATTGCACCTTGACCTTGAACATGAAGCGGTCCATCTGCGCTTCGGGCAACGGATACGTGCCTTCCTGCTCGATCGGGTTTTGCGTGGCCAGCACGATGAAGGGATCCTGGAGCTTGTAGGTCTGGTCGGCAATCGTAACCTGTTTTTCAGCCATGGCCTCGAGCAACGCGCTTTGCACCTTCGCCGGCGCACGGTTGATTTCGTCAGCCAGAATGATGTTGGAATGGATAGGCCCGAGCTTGGGCGTAAACTCGCCGGTCTTCTGATTGTAAATCACGGTACCGATCAAATCGGCGGGCAAAAGATCGGGCGTAAATTGAATACGTTGAAAGCCCACGCTGATCGCGTCAGAGATGGTCTTGATCGTCAGCGTCTTTGCGAGACCCGGTAAACCTTCGAGCAGAATATGGCCGTCGCATAGAAGCGCCATCATGATTCGATCAATCATGAGTCGTTGGCCGACGACCACACGGGAAACTTCATTTACGAGATCATCGACGAATTTCGACTTCTGGCGAACCTGCTCGGTTAGCGCGGCAACATCTATGGCCATGAACGAAGCCCCTTTCACTTATATGTTTAAGTGTAAGGATTATACGAGCTTAACGTCGCAGTGTAAATCGGCTTAAGGCATTAGCGGGCTGAAGGCCATTGTTCTCGACAATTCCACGATGGAGCAGGTCCAGGAAGTCGTTCAGCTTATTGATGTACGGAAAGGTTTGCGCCTGCGCATCAAACTCACCGATGAATTTGATCGAGTTGTAAAACCTCTCGTCCGGCATTTTGGACTCCTTTCCAATAAACACCGTGAGGTCGCGCAGGTCGCCATTACCCATATGGTTACCCAGGTAGGTCTGCAGCCGTGGCCGCAAGGCCGTATTGTCGCGCAGCACCCAAGATCTCAGCTGGCCCACGATGCGGTCGTAGAAATCGTGGCACAGATTCTTGTATTCAGAATCACGACGAGCCCATTTGATGGCACTCTTGGTGGCCTGATAACCCGCATTTGCCCGCAAAAGCACGGCAAGGTCAAGTGCCGATTCGGTGGCACGACCGTCTTCAAGTGAAAGTTGCCCAATCAACAGCGGTGTGGTCGCACGCACCGCATTAAAATCCACAAGGCGATCGCTTTCGCCCCGCGTGACCAGCTCAAGCAGGCGAACAGTACCTGGATCGGTCAGGACTTCCTGAACCAGGTCAATATTGGCAGCGATAATTTCGGTGCCCTTCTTTGTACCAAAGACCGGTTTCAGGACGGTCGGAACCAGCGCCGGGGTATAAGTGTCGCGCGAACCATCAGCTTTGAAATTCAAGCGATCAATCAGGCTTACGAGGTCATAACCCGTGCGTTTGATATAGGTCATCACGCGCGGCTTGCCCTGGTCTTCGTTCTTATCGTCGTCATAGGTCCAGGCAAAAAACTGGTCAATCAGTTTGCCTGCCAGGACATAACGGTCGTTGAACGGCTCTTTGGGCCAATTTGCACGCCCAACCGAGTTGCAGCTCTTGCTGTAATTCGGTTTGGTTTTGTCGCAGTTGTCTCTCAATAGATAACCCAGCACGTCACGGGCACCCGCGTTTATTTTGCGATAACCTTTGTCGATCACAAGCGTCGACTCGATCAGGAAGCGCAGAATTGGAGTCAGGTCGTTAGCCACAATCTGGCCATCCGCGTTTTGGCGCAAAACGTTGGTTCCCGCATTACGCAGCAATCCAGAGGAAACCAGCTTGGTAATCAGGGCCAGGCTGTTCTTGTCGCGACGATAGTTGCCGCGATCAGCAACAGGGGTGGCGCTCAAGACGGCTTTGAAAAGGTCGCGAAGCACGCCCAGATCGTTGGGATGGACCTTTTTGCCGTTAGACAGGACCCAGTCACGTTCCACGTTGGTGTCGCGCAGGATCTGAAAATCCTGCTTCAGATTGTAAAGGCGGCGTTTCACCTCTGGCTTCAAGGCGGCGCCAAGAATCGGATCGCCCATCAAGCTGGTGAAGAACGTCAGCTCCTTATCCATCGCGTCGACAGCAGGTGTAATATCGCGCCCGCTGTTGGCGATCGCGGTAAGGTATTTGATCGCGAAGTTCGCGTCCGGATCGGAAAACAGGAAACCCAGCGGTTGCCCGAGCTCGTTCAAGCTGAAATCCGCGTCGATAACGACCATCTCGAGCAGGTCCAGCTGACTGACCAATCGCACTGTCGGTGGATTGTTCTTGCTGGGATAACTGCCGGGGTAATAATAGGGGATCGGCTTTACTTCGTTAGCGAGTCGCTTGAACCAATCGGCCCACCATTCCGGCGAATACGGATTGTTATCGAAATTGAAGAAGTAAGCCATCGTCCATTCCAAGCGACTGTCTTGTGACAGCTCGTCCAGAAACGGTTTGATCATGCTCTTGAGCGCATTGGCATTCTCATAGCCCACACCGACGCGAGTGCGCTTCTGGTAATCCTGGTAGGAGCTCTGAATACCCGTAAAAGGCTGCTTCCAGAACTGGTTAAGTTTGTCGCCGCGAATGATCTCGGTTGGCTCGCGCTTTTCGTACTTGCGAATCGCGGCGTCCAGCATGTCACGCAGCTGGTGGTTGTGCTGGCCATAATTGTAATCAGTGAGCGGAAAACTCTCGAGCGGGGGCTTGGCATCGGCCAATACCGGCGTTGTCATTTCGTCGGCATCCCAATAGCTGTCATACAAAAACAGGCTTGCGCGCGGGCTGGAAGCATTTTCGACCAGGGGCCGCGAAACGTTCAGCAGGCGCTGCAAATCGTCGCCCATGTGCACCAGGGCCGTCGACATGCGGCCCGCGGCCTGCATGATCGAAACTTCCTCTGTGCCTCGAGGGCAGTCAGGAAACGTGGCGCAGAACTTCTTGGACATCATCAGCGGCAGCATGCGATTCATCGCCTGCATGTCCGCGAAGCTGCTCGGGTCGACCATAAGATTTGTCAGCTCGTCATAAATGCCGCGCATCATCGGATCATCAGCCGAAGGAATGATGTCCGATGCCAGGTTCACCAGCCAGGCCAGCATCGATCGGCCGGCTGTAACCTCAGCGGTGTTGCCATAATGTAGAAACTGCTCAAGAGCGGCGTTGTCACCATTGGCATTCGCGCAGGCCGCGACATTGTCCATCTGGTCGTGCCACGCTCTGGCATTGCTGCCCAGCGTATCGCCGAATCTCACGTCAAAGTTAAGCGCGTAGCAGGCCTGAACGCCCGCCGGGTTCACGGGCCAGGTGGCTGGAGCGGGAACCCAGGCTGGACGCCCGTCAGTGCTGTGGTCATCAGCAGGCGAAACGAACTTCACCGGCGGAACGTTTCCGGCAAGGGCATTGCCCTGGCCGAGGTCGCTTGTGCCTTTGAAAAGCGTCAGGATTCCCTGCAACAGCTCTTTCAGCGTTCCGTTTTGCGCCATCTTCGCGGTCAGGGCCATCGCATCTTCGAACTGCTTGGTATTGGCGACGTCAAAAAGGGTCTGGAAAAACTGTTTGCGGTTCTCGGCATCGCGAGCGATGTTCAGGCCGATTTCGACAATCGGGTCAACGTCGTTGACCAGCAATGAATCGCGCGCAACCTCGACCAGCGGCGTGACCAACTCGTCCGGACCATCGATGAACTCGCTCACGCTCTGAAGAAGTACAATCAGGTCGTTGATGTCCACGGTGAGCAAGGCGTTCTCGGCAACGTCGAAAAGACTGCGGCCCGCGACAGGGGCGCTGCCCGGAACAGCTTCGGCCGTCTTGAGCTCCGGACGAACCGTCATCAGAATTTGCGTCACTTTTCTCAGGTCGTCGCGCGAGATAATCGGGCGTTCGCCACCGGGAAGCGTCTTTTGGGGCGCATTCAGAAAATAAAGCATGTTGGCAAGAACACCACGGTCTTTGCGCGAAAGTTCGGCCAGGGCATCGGTCAGGTTGGTATACGCGCTAGGCACGTTTTCATCGCCCATCCAGTGAACCAGGAAGCGACGATAGCGTTCCGTGGCCGGATAAGCCATGAACGGGGCAAGATCGGCCGCGGCATCGTGAGCCATTACGCTGGCATCGCCAACTTCAAGGCCCTTCAGAAGATGCGCAACCGTAATGAGAGGGCGCCCAAAACTGGTGACATGGCCAGCGCCATCGCTAGTCTCATATTTTGCCAGCAGCCGCATGACGTCGAAAAGCTGATTGAACGTCTTGACCCCGGATCCGTCGGTGTAACCCGGAAAGTTGCACATGCTATTGGCCAATTTGATTTTAACCGCGTTCGATCGAATCAGCCATTGCGGTACGTCGACCGGATTGAGGCTCGCGATCTCTGACATGACGAACATATCGCCATTCGGAATGACCTTGGTGTCCGCCATGCAAAAAATGGGGCGATCCATGGTGTGAAACAGGTCGGTCAATGGCTTGAGCAGGATCTGGCGATTGCTGACGTTATCGCTGCTTTCAAGTGTCAGCGTGCGCATAAAAGCTTCAGTTCCCGCAATCTGATCATCGGGGGTCAGCGAAGCCACGGGGCAATTCGAGCTGAGTTCGCATTCACCGTTGTAAAAATAATCGAGTCCGTTGAAAAGCGTGCCATCGGCGATGCCCCACAGCAGGACCTTCGCGTAAACCTGGTCTCGAGCGCTGATTTTGGCTTTGAGATACTCATGCGCCAGCGTCGTCAGTCCTGGCAGCGAGTTGCCCGGAAGAGCTGGAATTTTGGAATTCAGGCCGGTGACCATGGCTTTGAAAGACTTGAGTGCGCTCATCGCGGCACCCGTGCCCAGCGCGCGGTCCAGATTCGCCCGCGCGGCTGTAAGGGCAGCCGGGCCGGTTTTCTGGTCCGTGATTTCCTGGGCCAGGATTTTGATCGACTGCAGTACGCTCGGGTCAAGCTGGGTGCTCGATCCTGTATGCGTGCCCTGACGCGCGAGATTGATCGCCGCGCGAACGAATTTTCCTTTTTTCAAAAGTACAGCGAGCTTGCTCAAGCCTCGGTCCCAGATACCGCGCTGATCCATCTGCGTAAATGATTGGTCCAGCTGACGCAGGCGGGTTGGCTGCGTCATGATTTCCGCATTCACCACATCCAGCATGACGCCGAGCTGCGAATCGGTCATCTTGGCAACCAGCGCCGCATACTCCGGAATCGAGCCGTTGGAGTTCAGGCAGGTAACCAGAGCGCGTGCGGTAGGAACATCCAGCGAAGAGGTCGAAAGATTCAAGCCCTTGCAGAGCTTGTTGAAGCGGCCATCACCGTTCAAGTGGTCAAGCTCGGTACCCTTACCACCTGTAAAGATGGACGAGGAACAACCACCGAGAATGCTTACCACTGCTATGGCGGCCGCTGTTTTTCGCGACCAATTGGGGACAAACTCGCATAACGACAACATATGCTCAACCTTACTGCGATGCTTCTTGAACGCGCAAGAATACTATAACATCGTAGTAAATTGGTCAAGTACTAGATTGTAAAAAATACCGCTCTGGCCCCTCCCAGACTCCCAATTTCTAGAAATGGGTGCCTAGGCCGACCCCAAAACTAATGTTATTTCGGTCATTTATGGTGAAGTAACTGGCTTCGGTGACAAAGTAGTATTCTCGGGACAAACGGGCCTTAATTCCGGCCCCAGCCAAAGGAGTGAGGGTCATCGAATTGGTGTTCTTGTCAGCGTAGGCCCCGGCCCCACCTTTTAGAAAGAACCACTCCACCGGAACAAACCTAAAGTCCGTACCAACCAGATAGCTCTTGGAATGCACTTCATAGAGCCCTTGCAAATCAAGCCCCACCCATTCGTTGAACATTCCGCCGATACTGAAGCGGGCAGCCGAATCGGTTCCGCCCTCGGGCTTGGTGTCGCGCACATAATGGACGCTCAGGTCCATCAACATTTCCTGGCCGCTCGGCCGGCTGCTTTCGCTCGCAGTGCTATAGGACTGCGGAGCGCCTTTCGACGCAAAGGCCCCGTTTTCAACCGCTACCAAAGAGCAAACCACACTCAAAAAACCTAAAAAACACTTTTGGATCTTGGACATTCCATCGTCCTCCTGTTCCCAGAGTAACAGCTCATTGCTGCTGCCCAAAGTCGGCAAAGAATACCCACGGAATGAATCTGCATACGGCCGGGCGCCAGATATAATGATAGCCGTGAAACGAAAGTCCTCCGAAGCCCGGTTCCAGCGCATTTTTCTTTTGTCGATCTGGCTCTCGGTGGCGCTTGCTTTGGCTATTTCCGCGGCCGGGCTGCGCAAAATCCCCGAGGCGCCGATCTGGAAAGGCGCTCCGACGTTCAAGGCCGCGAATGCCTTCGACTGGACTCGCCAGCTTGCGCGAGGCTTTCCGAACCGGGTACCCTGGCGGCCCGAACGCCAGGCTGCCTCGAACTATCTACAGGGCGAGTTGCGCAAGCTCGGCTACGCGGTTTCGACGATAAATTTCGATGAAACCATCGGTGGACGCAAGGTGGACGGGCTCGAAGACATCTATGCAACCCTGCCGGGCCTGGATATCCCCGACGAATACATCGTCGTGCTGGCCCACTACGACGTCACCGACACCACCGTCGAAGGCGCCGCCGACGATGCCAGCGGGATAGGAACGATTTTAGAGCTTGCCCGAATTTTCAAAGCGGGCGAGCCCCCCAGAAGAAATATCGTTTTTCTGTTTACCGACAGCGAAGAGTTCGGCGCATTCTGGGGTGCGCATGCCTTTGCCGCAAAATTTCCCAAAGCCCGCCAAATAGTGGCGGGAGTTTCCCTCGACTTCGTAGCCCCCGACCAGCAACAAGACATCATGGTTCTGACGGACGGGCTTAAATCTGGCTATACGCCGCTCTGGCTGCGCGAACTTGCCTTGGCCTCAATTCGCGCCGTTCCCTACGGGGCCGATGATACCCGGCACCTGGTGGAATTCATCCAGCGCGCCATTCTCATTCCGCCCGCCGACCACGGCGCCTTTCTATCGGCAGGAATTCCGTCCCTCAACCTGTTCGGCCGCAGCACCGACTTCGAACACGAAATGGGCGCGATTCACCACACGCCCGAAGACAATATGGCCCACCTGCGTGTCGAGTCTTTTGAGCCCTACGGCAAAGCCACCGAAATCCTGCTGCATTCGATTGACCAGCTTCCGCCTTTGCTCCAAAAACCATGGATCAGGAACTCAAATTACTGGAAGCTTACCGACAGGTTTTATCTCACCGGCGTGGCCTCGACAGGTCTTCAAATACTGCTGTTCGTCCCGTTCCTGATCTACATTCTAATGTTGATCAAACGGCTGCGGGGGCGACGCCGCTACATCACTCAAATTCTGCTGAACGAGCTTAAGCTGTTCTCCATTTGCTTCGGCAGCCTGGTGGCCGGCTATGCCCTGCTGCGAGCCTTACCTGAGCTCAACCTCATTACGAAATATGAAATGTTTCCCGCAACTCAGAAAAGCCTGGTTCTTTACCGTCCTGCGTATCCGGCTTTGGCCTTGGTGCTCACGGTCGTAATCGCGCTGTATCTTGTCCTATCCCGAATCTTCAGAAGCCGCACCGACCGCGCATCAACAAAATCAGTTGAACGCCACATCCGGCACATCCTAATGGGCATCATACTTACCCTGGTAATCCTGCTCGCCTGCGCCAAGAACATTTACCTTGCATCAGTTCTGCTGATTCCGCCGGTTTATCTTTGGATGTTCATGAAAAATAACCGCCATCGAAAGTCGCGTATTGTAAATGCGGCACTTTTCTTCGGTGGCTTCGTCTCGTTCATTGCGATTTGCATTGCGATG
>JACQAW010000477.1 GCA_016194725.1 Deltaproteobacteria bacterium | reverse complement strand
GTCAGCCACCTGCATGGCCGGCGCGCCCGCATAGCGATCCACCGCGATCACGGTCTGGCCCAGACGCTTGGCCGCGATGGTGAACTCCTTGCCCAGCTCGCCTGCACCGAGCAACATTATTTTTTTTTTGAAAGTTTTCGCAAGAGTCATCTCAGCGCCATTTCCGCAAGCCGAAGCTTGCGAATCCGGTCGCGCAGCCCGGCGGCACGTTCGAATTCCAGGTTTTTAGCAGCATCCTTCATTTCCTTTTCAAGTGAAGCCACCATCTTTGACAGCGAGTTCAGGTCGCGCGGCAGGTCGGCCACCCCGGCATCGTGAAGCTGCGAAAAAGCCTTCAGCTCATCGTCGAGATAATCATCCATGCCCGAGGCCATGTCCGCAAGCGGACGCTTGGCCTTGTCCTCTTCAGTTTCGACCATGCGCGCGTGAATCGCTTTTTTGATGCTGGTCGGAGTAATGCCATGCTTGGAGTTGTAGGCGGCCTGGATTTTACGGCGGCGCTCGGTTTCACCCATCGCGCGCCTCATGCTCTCGGTCTGCGAGTCGGCGTAAAGGATTACCCGGCCTTCGACGTTTCGCGCGGCACGGCCGATGGTCTGGATCAGCGAGCGCTCGCTGCGCAGAAAACCCTCTTTATCGGCATCCAGAATGGCCACCAGCGATACCTCGGGAAGGTCCAGGCCTTCACGCAGAAGATTGATGCCCACCAGCACGTCAAAAACGCCCTCGCGCAGCTCGCGCAGAATCTCGATGCGCTCGAGCGTCTCGATGTCCGAGTGCAGGTACTTCACCTTCACGCCGTTGTTGGCGTAAAAGTTGGTCAGGTCTTCTGAAAGTTTTTTGGTCAGCGTGGTGACCAGCACGCGGTTGCCGCCTTCGACGATTTTTTTGATTTCGGTCAGCAGATCGTCAACCTGGCTGCGTGCCGGGCGCACCTCGATGACCGGGTCGATCAGGCCCGTGGGGCGAATGATCTGCTCGATGATTTCGCCGCCCGACTCCTTGAGCTCATAGGGCCCCGGTGTCGCCGAGACGTAAACACGCTGGCCCTTGCAGGCCTCGAACTCCTGAAAATTCATGGGCCGGTTGTCCAGGGCCGACGGCAGCCGAAACCCGTGCTCGACCAGATTCATCTTGCGGGCGCGGTCGCCCCGGTACATGCCGCCAATCTGCGGCACGGTCACGTGGCTTTCGTCGATGAAAAGCAAAAAGTCTTTTGGGAAATATTCCAGCAGCGTGGGCGGCGCAGCCCCGGGCGGGCGCCCCGTCAGGTGGCGCGAATAGTTTTCGACGCCTTGGCAGTAGCCCAGCTCTTCCATCATCTCAAGGTCGAACATCGTGCGCGACTCCAGGCGCTTGGCTTCCATCACTTTGCCCGCCGCGCCCCACTCTTGAAGGCGCTCGCGCAGCTCGACGCGAATGCTTTCGATCGCGGTCTTGCGCGATTCTTTCGTGGTCACATAGTGGCTGCCCGGGTAAATCGTAATGCGCGAAAGCTTGCGCGACTTCACCCCGCGCAACGGGTCGATTTCGAAAATCGCATCGACCGTGTCGCCGAAGAGCTCGATGCGCACGGCGCGGTCTTCTTCGTACGCCGGAAAAACGTCGATGATGTCGCCACGCACGCGAAAGGTGCCGCGATGAAAATCGACGTCGCTGCGCGTGTACTGAATCTCGACCAGCTTTTTCAGCATGTCCTGGCGCTTGAACTCACGGCCCTCTTCGATATAGAGCAGCATGCCCTCATAAGCCTCGGGCGAGCCCAGGCCGTAAATGCACGAAACGCTGGACACGATCAGCACGTCGCTGCGGTCCAGCAGCGAGCGCGTGGCCGAGTGGCGCATCTTGTCGATCTCCTCGTTGATGGCCGAATCTTTTTCGATGAAGGTGTCGGTGGACGGAATATAGGCTTCAGGCTGGTAATAATCGTAATAGCTTACGAAATACTCGACCGCGTTTTCGGGAAAAAACTGTTTGAACTCGGAATAGAGCTGCGCGGCCAGCGTCTTGTTCGGTGCTAAAATCAGCGCCGGCTTGTTGAGCTGCGCGATGACGTTGGCTACCGTAAAGGTTTTTCCCGAGCCGGTCACCCCCAGCAGCGTCTGGTGGTCACGCCCCTGCCTGATGCCTGCAACGAGTTTTTCAATGGCTGCCGGCTGGTCGCCCATGGGCTTGAAGTCGGTGGCCAGCTTGAAGGCGCCACCTTGTTTGGCAATTAACGACATCGCTCAAAACCCTGGCACATCGCTGCACTATGCATCAACCTTTTGCTTTCCAGGTCGTGCCCTGTGGCGAATCCAGCAGCACGATGCCCTGAGCATCGAGCGCCTGGCGAATATCGTCGGCCTTCTTGAAGTCCTTCATCTTGCGGGCATCCAGCCTGGCTTGAATCATGGCCTTGATTTCGTCATCCGAAAGGCTGCTGCTTTGCTTGGAGCGGCGAATCGACTCCAGCTTGTCCAGCATGGCTTGCGGCTCTTCGGCGAACACATTGAGCAGGGGGTTGATCTGCGTTTCCAGCAGATGCAAAAACTCGCGGGCCACTTCCTTGCGTTCGGCCGACGATGCAGGGTGTGCGCCCGCGCGGCCCGAGGCCTCGCCTTCGACGCGATTGAGTTCGCGAATGTAGGAGAACAGGTGTCCCAGCGCGCCCGGCGTGTTCAGGTCGCTCAGCAGCTCTTCTTCCATCTTCGAAAAAACTTCGCGTGCCTTGCCGATCAGCGCCGACCAAGTGGCGCCTTTGCCGTCGTGCGAAACCGGCTCGCTTGCTGCCTGCCGGGCCCACTTCTTGGCCAGGTAGATACGCTCAAGCTCACCCATCGACTGCGCCAGCATGGGCTGGGTGTAAGGCAGCTCGCTGCGATACTGAAAGCTCACGAAAATAAACCGCAGCAGCTCGGCGCCATAGATTTCGATGAACTTGCGCGTGGGCAGAATATTGCCCAGGCTCTTGCTCATCTTTTCGTTGCCCGCCGTAATGAACGCGTGATGCACCCAGTGGTTGCAAAACGGCTTGCCCGTTGCGGCCTCGCTTTGCGCGATTTCGTTTTCATGATGCGGAAAAATCAGGTCCTGACCGCCGTGGTGCAGGTCGATGGTCTCACCCAGCCAGTGCGAAACCATGGCCGAGCATTCGATGTGCCAGCCTGGCCGGCCCTTGCCCCAGGGGCTTTCCCAGAAGGGCTCACCTGGCTTGGCAGGCTTCCACAGCGAAAAGTCGGCGGGGTTTTTCTTCTTCTTGTCCACTTCCACGCGCGAGCCCGCAACCAGGTCTTCGACGTTCTTGCCCGACAGCTTGCCGTACCCCGGGAAACCCTCTATCGAAAACAGCACCTCGCCATCGACCACATAGGCTTTGCCGTTGGCGATGATCTTTTCGATGATCTTTAAAATATCATCCATGCTGTCGGTGACGCGCACGGTTTTTGTCGGGGCCTGCAGACCCAGCAGCTTCATGTCGGTATCGCAGTAGTCGATATACTTCTGAGCGACTTCCAGCGCCGAAATTTTCTCTTCGTTGGCGCGGTTGATGATCTTGTCGTCGACGTCGGTGTAGTTGCGCACGAAATTGACGTCAAAACCCAGATGCTTGAGCCAGCGAAAAATCAGGTCGCCCACGACCAGCGCGCGCATGTTGCCAATGTGCAAAGGCCCGTAAACCGTGGGGCCGCAGGTATAGAACAGCACCTTGCCGGGAACCTGCGTCTTGAACGGCTCCCGTTTCCCGGTAAGCGTATTGGTGAGCAGGAATTCCGCTTTTCTATTTGTAATCTTGGCCGCGATCTTGGTCATGGTTTCCTCAAAATCTACTTTCCCGTGAGAACTTTCTCGATTCGCGCAAGCGAGCGCTTCGTACCCAGCAGGGGCACAATGAGCTTCAAGTCGGGGCCGTGGGCATGCCCGGTCAGCACCACGCGCATGGGCATGAACAAGCCCTTGCCCTTGGCGCCGCTGGCCACCTTTACCTGGTCCTGAATCTTCGCGAAATCATCACTGGTCAGGTTGTCGCCCGCGCCCGTCAAATGCTTTTCCAGGGCTGCTTTCAAGGCACCGGCCACCGCCGTGAACGTAGGCTCGCTTTTAACCGCGACGGCGTCGGGCTCGATGTCGAAAGTCTCATCGAAAAAGATGCGCAGGAACCTGGGCGCATCGGCCAGGGTTTCAAGGTTTCCGCGAATAACGTCCAGGGCCCGCGCAATCCACGCTTCGTCGTGGCCGGCGATGGGCAGCTCGCTCTTTTTCAGAAAAGGCATCGTAAGACGGGTCAGCTCTGCCAGGGGATAAGCCTTGATGTATTGTCCGTTCATCCACTTGAGCTTCACCGGGTCGAAAACGCTGGGCGCCTTATTCAGGCGGTCGAGCGAAAAATCGCGAACCATCTCGTCGATCGTCATGATCTCTTTGTTTTCGGTCGGTGACGACCAGCCCAGCAGCACCAGAAAATTCAGCAGCGCCTCGCGCAGGTAGCCTTCTTCGTTGTACTGATGCACGCTGGTGGCGCCATGGCGCTTGCTCAATTTCGACCTATCGGCGCCCAGAATGAGCGACATGTGCCCGAACTGCGGCAGCGGCCAGCCGTAGGCCTCGTACAGCATCATCTGGCGCACGGTATTGGACAGGTGCTCTTCGGCGCGCAACACGTGGGTGATCTTCATCAAGTGATCGTCGATGACGACGCAGAAGTTATAAACCGGCATGCCGTCATTGCGCAGAATGACGAAGTCGCCGACCATATTCGAGGGAAACACGACCTCGCCACGGACCAGGTCATGAAGCCGGTATTCGCGCACGGGTGCCTTGAAGCGCACCGTGGGTTTCTCGCCCGCCTGCTTGCGTTTCAGCGCGTCGGCTTTCGAAATCTTCAGGCATGTGCCGTCGTACTGCGGCGTTTCACCGGCCTTCATGGCGGCTTCGCGCTTGGTGTCCAGAACCTCGTCGCTGCAAAAGCAGTAATAGGCGCGATCGCCCGCCAGCAGATCCTGGGCATACTTCGCGTAAAGATCCAGCCGCTCGGATTGCCGGTAAGGCGCATAAGCACCGCCGACCTCCGGCCCTTCGTCGTAATCGAAGCCCATCCACCTGATGTCCTCGAGCTGCATGCGCTCGGCTTCGCGAGTGCTGCGCTCCTGGTCGGTGTCTTCAATTCTTAAAATGAACTTGCCGCCCAGATGCCGGGCAAACAGCCAGTTGTACAAAACCGTGCGGGCGCCGCCCACGTGCAGGTATCCGGTGGGGCTTGGGGCAAAACGAACTCTCACATCTGATGAAACCATGTGGCCAATATTGGCACAAACCCACGGCTTGGGAAATAGAAAGGGCTCCGATATCGCCTTCTGCTGAAGGGAAACCGGAACCCTTTGAATTTTGCTTGGACAGGCCGACTACCTTAGTGAGCTTCGAAAATCGAGTTCAGCTCGGCTTCGATGGTCTGTT
>JACQAW010000476.1 GCA_016194725.1 Deltaproteobacteria bacterium | reverse complement strand
GGTGCCGTACTCGATGCCGATGACCGCCGAATATTTATGGTAGCCGCCACTGGCCGTGCGCTCGCCATCAGGAAAAAAATCGATGACGTGGCCCTGGAATAGTCCCGAGGCATCTTCGATTTCGCCCTGCGACTCCACTGACACAAAAAATATTCCGCCCTCGGTCATGGTTTCCGACGGCACTTCCATTTCCAGCCGCCCATTTGCCGTTCGCGCAGGCGTAGGCGCGGGAACAGGTGAACTCGCGCAAGCCGTAGTCGCGGCCGCGATGATCAAAACAGAAAATCGTTTAAAGAATGCGCGCGCGAGTCTTTCCATCGTGAAAGACCAACGCCACTTCGCGGCCAGCTTTCGCATCCTTTGCGCTTTTCACCAGCTCCGAAGTAACGGGGTCCTGTACTAAAGTATATCCCCGCCCCAGAACTTTTAAAGGAGAAAGGGCTTCCATGCGCCCCGATAACGCCTCGAGCTGCCGCCGACGCTCGGAAATCCTGCCTTCGATGGTGTAAGACATGTGCAATTCCAGCTCGGCCAGGGTGTTTTTCAGGCGGGCCAGCCGTTCGGAAGGACTGACGAGCCGGTTTTCGAGCATCAGCAGCGCCGACTTCGCCCTGGCTATCCGGCCCGACATGCCCAGCGCCAGGCGTCGCTCGCTTGAGCTGAGCGCCTCGATAAGCTCCAGCCGATTGCGCGAAACAAGCTCTGCCGCCGCCGAGGGCGTGGGCGCGCGCAGATCGGCCGCGAAGTCGCACAGGGTAAAATCTACCTCGTGGCCCACCGCCGAGATCACGGGTATCGCGCTAGCGGCAACGGCCCGCACCACCTTTTCGTCGTTGAAGCACCACAGATCTTCCATGGAACCACCGCCGCGAGCCATGACCAGCACGTCGGCAAGCTTGTATTTATTGATCACCTCAACCGCGCGCACGAGCTGCTCGGGAGCCGCATCGCCCTGAACCACCGAGGGCACGACCAGAATCGAAATGCCCGCGTTGCGGCGGCCCAGTACGGTCAACATGTCTTGCAGGGCCGCGCCGGTGGGCGAGGTCACTATGGCCACGCGCGAAGGGTGCGGCGGAATGGGCCGCTTGCGGTCAGGACTGAACAGTCCTTCCTTGTGCAGCTTTGCCTTGAGCTGCTCAAAAGCCGCTTGTAAAGCCCCGTGGCCCACGGGTTCGATTGAATCTATAATTAACTGATAGTTGCCACGCGGGCCGTACACCGAGACGCGGCCATGGGCGAGCACCTCCATGCCGTCATTGATGGCGAACTTCAGCTTGCCTTTCGCGCCGAACATGGCACACGAAAGCACGGCCCCGCTGTCTTTAAGGCTGAAATAGAGATGTCCGGCTGTCGATTGTTTGTAGCCCGATATTTCGCCTTTGACCCAAACCTCGCCCACTTCCGACTCCAACAGGCCCTTGATCTTGGCGGTAACCTGCGTAACCGAAAGGCTCGGTCGCGACGACTTGGGCGCATCAAACTGGATCTGGAACTGCTCGCTCACTTGCGTTTTTTATCGGTCGCGGTTTTTACGCCGGCGTCGGGGGCTTCCAAACCCGCCGCCCTGAATATTTGATAGCTCTTGATGTAGTTCAGCGCTTGTCTGACCTGATAATCCTCTTTGGCCACGAAGGGCTTGAAGTCGTCCCTGGCCTTTTCTTTCTTCTTATCGTCAACGGCCTTGTCGCCGTCCTTGAGCATGTACTCGTCAGGACGAAATTCTTTCTCGTCACTGAGCTCGTTGGTCATGTGATGTTTGAGATCTCGCTCGCGAATAAAGCTGCCTTTGCGTAACGCATCGTCGAGCGTTTTCTGATCAAAGTCGTCGAGCAGAATGTCGGGCTGAATGCCCTTGAGCTGAATCGAACGGCCGCTGGGCGTGTAATAGCGCGCAATGGTGAGCTTCAGGCCCACCTCGGGCTGCAGCTCGATCACCGTTTGAACGGAACCCTTTCCAAACGTAGGCTGGCCCATGATTACCGCGCGCTTGTGGTCTTGCAGCGCACCCGCCACGATTTCGCTGGCCGAGGCGCTGGCGCCGTTGACCAGAACCGCGACAGGAAAATCCTTGCGCGCCATTCCCTTCTTGGCCGTCTGAATGTCGGTCTCTTTGTTGCGGGTCTTCGTCGAGACGATCACGCCGTCATCCATGAAAAGGCTGCTCACCGATACCGCCTGGTCCAGCAAGCCGCCCGGGTTGTTGCGCAGGTCGAACACCAGGCCGCGGATGGGCTCTTTCTTTTCAAACTCGGCCATCGCGTGCTTCATGCTGTCCGTAGATTGCTCGTTGAAATTGGTCAGGCGCATATAAAGATAGCCGGGCTCGAGGCTTTCCGATTTTGTCGTCTGAATTTTGATTTCCGCGCGCGTTACGCGGTATTCCTTGGGCTTGTCCAGGCCGTCGCGCCAGATCGACATGACCACGTCGCTGCCCCGTTTGCCGCGCATTTTCGCCACCGCTTCGGACAGGCTCATGCCCTTCGTGCTTTCGCCGTTGATCTTCAAGATTTTGTCGCCGGCCTTGAGCCCCGCCTTGTACGCCGGCGTATCGTCAATGGGCGTAACCACGGTGAGGATCGAATCTTTAAGGCCGATTTCAATCCCGACACCCCCAAATTTTCCGGAGGTATCGGTTTTCATGTCCTTGAAAATTTCAGGCGGCAGGAAATTCGAATGCGGGTCCAGCGTATCCATCATGCCTTTGATCGCGCCGTAGATGAGATCCTTGTTCTTCACTTCCTCGACGTAATTTTGCTCGATGAAGTAGAGCACCTTTTGAAAAAGGCCCAGGTTCTCGTAGCGGTCGCCATTGGCCTCTTTTGCTTCCTTGGCTGACTCCTTGCCACTCTTTTCGCCGGCTCCGTCTTTTTGCGCCTCCTTTGCGAAGGTGGCGCTGCCGAATGCACCGAATACGCCAAATACGATAAACACGAGTAAAACCGCGACAAGCCCTCTGCGCATTTTCGGGATCCCCTCTGCTATTGCTTACTCAAAGTTATAGAGCCATTCAGAAGCCATTTTACGGGATCGATCGCCACGTTCTTGTTTCGAATCTCAAAATAAAGCGGCTCCCCCGAAGTCTTGCCCAGCACGTGGCCCCGCTTGACTTCGGCGCCCTCTGCTTTCGCGACGCTGCCCATCTGTCCATATAGAGTGTAATACTGTCCGGGGTGTTCAACGATAGCGATTAGGCCGTAATTTTTCAGCGGCCCGGCAAAAACGACCTTGCCATCCGAAACCGCCTTTACCTCGATCATCGGCGCGGCCTCGATTGTGATTCCTTTTTGAAAGGTGAGCAGATTGGTTTTGGGGTTATACGACTTTCCAAACGCGCTGGCCACCCGGCCGTCGACGGGAAAGGGCAATTTACCCCTTAAAGCTACCAGATCGGGTTTTACAACTTCCATGGGCGAAAGCGGCTTTTGGATGGCCGACACGGACTGCGCGGGCAGCTCAGGTTTCGGCTTCATCAAGAAATGAGCGGCGCTACCAGAAGCGTTTAAGTTAAAGCTTAAACGCTCTGGGCCGGCGGCGCTCAACGGCGGCGGCGACTTTTGCAGCGGGCGAGCCTGTTGCTGCTCGCTGGCGTGAAAATTAGCCAGCATGGTTTCCAGCTCGTGCTCGCTTTCGCGCAGCGACCGCACGCGGCTCAGCGCCTCGAGCCGGTTGGCGCGGTTGGTCTGAATGATTTCTTTCTGAACGTCCTCGTTTGCGCCCAGCAACGCGATCTCGCCGTGCATTTCCTGG
>JACQAW010000475.1 GCA_016194725.1 Deltaproteobacteria bacterium | reverse complement strand
TCGCATGATGCATCACTCGCCAAAACCCGGCTGCCCGGTACCCGCAAATCTGCCCAAACCACTGGCCAGCAAGTAATCAAGCGCAAAGCCGCGTCTTCGCCCGTAATCCAGCACCTTGAAATAACTGGACTTTTATATTTCCGACAAAAACACTCTAATTTTAGCAGCTTCCAGCTATAATTGTCCCTGGGGGACCTCTTCGTGCATGGTTTGAATCGCTTCATTCTTTTCACGCTTACTGTTATCTGCGTACTGCCAGGCGCCCACGCGGCCTCAACGGTTCCGGTTATCGACCAGGAATTGCTGTCGGCCAATCTGAACGACAAATGGGTTGTTTCGAAGACCACCGTAACGAAGTCCGCAGCGGGGACTTTCGAAGGCAAAGTGTTCGAACGCTTTGCCTCGCCCAGCGAGTACTTCGACGTTTATATGGGAAGCATCGTCTACTTCAAGATTCCCAAGCGCTCGGGCACGGGCAGCGTCGTGAAGCGCGAAGAAATCGCCGACAACCTCAGAAAAGCTTTCAATATCCCCCACTGGGAAATTCGCAAACAAGGCGACGCCTACGTTTACGCGGCATTGTGGCTCGAGGCCGCGCGCTACGTAAAAATTTTCGTGTCTGAAGACGCAACTTCCTTTTCGGCCTCCGTGGCCAACTTCCGCTTCTCGTACATGGAGTCGGCGTATGTCGAAGTCGAGCTGATCCAAAGAAGGCTCGCCGGGCAATCTTTTTCGAACAGCGTGCCTGCGCTGGACCGATTGTTCTCGTTTCTGGGCGGCATCTTTCCGGTGGCATACGCTGGCCCGGGCTGCAATTGCGCGCCTTACGACCAAGGGTGCCAGCTCGCCTGCTTTTCAGGTGGCATGAGTCAACTCGACAATTCGATCAACAATATGACCACCGCCACTAACGGCGCCACGGCGGCAGTCAACAATGCCGCCAACACTTTTGGCCCTAAGATAGATAAGGCCAATCAAAATGCCGCCGACATCAATAAAACCGCTAACCGGGGCATAGATACGGCCAACAACATCAACAACACCGCCAATCGCGGAATCGACGAATGGCATCGCACCAACGACATCGCTCAGCAGGGCGTGGACCAGATGAAAAAGTTGTCCGACCCCGCGGTCATCGCGGAGCTCGCGGCTGCCGCCACCGTGACGACGGTGCTGGCCGGAGCGGCCGCCAGCCTTCTGGTTGATGGATTCAGCGAAGCCGCGAGCGCGATTTGGGAAGCCTTTACTCACGCCAAGCGAGACAAGAGGCTGGTTGACGAGTTCAATGCCGCACGCCAGTACTACGAAAAATACAAGTCGCAGGCCAGCGAGCTGGAAAAAGACATCGGCAAGATGATGTATTTTCTGGATGCCTCGAAAGCGCTGCGCAAGAACCGCGAGCAGCTGCTGGACCTGCCTACGTTATTGAAGCGCCGGCAGGGGCAGCAGGACAAGCTGGCCGAGCTCGAGAGAAACAAGGCCACCTTGATCGGCGTTCAGGCCGCCTGCGTGCAGGAATATGGCGCGGCCATGACCTCGCTGAAAGAGCTGAAAGATGAATTCGCCGGGCTGCCACCATTGAAGGCCTGCGAGCTTTCGCTGGAGAATGTCAGGGTTCTGGCAGGCCAGCTCGTAGCGCCCCACGCGATGGACGGCGACGCGAAAAAACCCTCCACCGAGCCAAAAAAATCGCAAAAAGAACTTGCCGAGGAAAAGAGATGGGCAGCGGCCGCCGAAAAATGTTCCGCCGCCCGAAAAGAACGGGTCATGAAAAAGTGCTACGGCGCACTCGATGGCATGATCGGCAAGCTAAAAGCTCGCCGCGAGGCCATTCCCGCAAACCAGGTTGCCTGCCGCGACGCCATTACCTTTGAGATCTCGACTTACCAGGGCATGAAAAAAGAAATTGCCGCCGACCCGACTCCAGAAACCTGCGCTCGGCAAATTGACGCCGAGCTGGCGCTTCTCCAGAGCCAAAACGACGCTCTGCCCGCAGGCGTGGCTGCGTGCCTGAAAACCACAAATAGCGACGTCTTGAAAATAAAAAGCGAAAGCGACCTGCTCGATGCGCTTGAAAAGTACCAGGATCAGCTGCCGAACGAAAAAGAGTTCTGCAAAACCCTGCGTTCGCGCCTCAATGGCCTGAAAGCCCTGGAATGGAATCTCATGCAGGCCCGGTCTTCGATTATCGCCGGCCTGACGCCGGTGCTGAAGAACAAGAAAGACCAGGACACCGCGATGAACGAGAACTTCCAGCTCGGCGTCGATCTGGGCGGGGACGCGCCTGACGTCGAGAAAAAAGCGGCGTTGGAGCAGGCCATGAATACCGACAAATTCTACAAGGAGCGCCGTGAAAGCTACATGCGCTACTGCATTCACTACATGGCTCCGGTGACGCACGTGCCGATCATAGGCGGGCTTTATCTCATAGGCGATGGCATTGCCTCGAAAAAAGGCAAAGGCATCGTCGAGCAATGCACCAAAGCCTGGACGGACAGCGACTATCACAAGAAATTCATAGCCAACGCCAAAAAACGCTACGACGACGCGAAGTCAGCGACCGAGCTGGCGCGCTCATCCCGGGAATACCTTAAAGCAAACGAGTCCATCATCCGCATGGACCGCGGTGCCATGCTTGATTTATACAAGGATGCCACCATGGAGCAGGTCTGCATCAACGGCGCTCCCACGGATGACGAAGCTCAGGCCGCCAAATCGGCGTGTGAAAAAGCAAACAAGCTTCCCGACGATTTTCAGGAAATCGCCTATAAGCACAAGATCACCTGCAAGATGCTCATCGACGGTAAAGTCGCCACCTGCAACAACGCCTGGTACCACCGCGAGGCAAAGTTGGTGGGCTTTCTGGACAGCACCAGCGAGGACATCACCGCTTCCTGTGGTTTCTGAGCGGATGCTTGATTTCAAGCGGGCCCAAAGCAGCGGTTTTACAGCACAAGGGTATGCCAGTCGATTCTGCCGCCTGCGTACAAAGTACACAGGTGAACTGCAGGGCCAGAGCGCGTAGAATGAAATCAGCCACATTTCCCGGGGTTCTCACCAACTTATGCGCATATTAGTCATCGAAGACGAAGAAGATTTACGCGACCTGATCTGCTTCACGCTTGAGAGCCAGTTCACGGCGCAGGTGTCGCAGGCGGCAAGTGGCAACGACGCGATTCGAACCATCGAGTCGTCACCCCCTTTCGACTGCATCGTGTCCGACTACGCCATGCCTAACGGCACCGGCGAAGACGTTTACCGCTATCTTTTGTCGAAGTCGCTTAAAACGCCTTTCATACTTGTCAGCGCGTACGCTGCCGACAGCTATCCTATTTTCCGGGAGTATCCGATTGCCGGTTTCGTGGCCAAGCCGGATATATTCAAGCCTCTCAAAAAGATCATCGAGAGCCTGAATCTGGGCAAATCCCTGCAAGGCGACGGCTATTGCAAGGTCAAGACCAGCGTGATTTTAAAGTACGGGCTGCTTTCGCAGGACCTGTACATCAGATTGTCGGAAGGCAAGTTCGTAAAAATTTTCCGCAAAGGCGATGTATTCGACATCAGCGACTTTGAGCGTTTCAAGTCCAAGACCGTCGAGCATCTCTATCTTAAGAGCAGCGACTGCGACGCCTTTCTCAGCTCCCTTACGGCAAATTTGACCAAGGTGCTCGAAAGCGACCCGCTGCCCGAAGATGCGCTGCTTATTGCCGGTGCCTCGGTCGAAGTTATTCAGGAGGTCAACTCGCGACTGGGCTTTACGCCCCAGGCCCACGAGCTGACCAAGGTAAGCGTGAGCCTGGCACTCAAAAGCATCGTGCGCGATCTGGAACGCCATCGCCCTTTTGACATCGAGATGCCGAAGAGCCAAAGCTATATTGCCACCCACAGCGTCGCGGTAGCCCACGTATCCTGTGGCATAGCGTCACTGCTGGGCTGGACGTCGGGACCGACTTTTCTTAAACTTTCGTTTGCCGCCTTTCTGCATGACATCAGCATGACGAACCCCGATATGGCAAAGCTGCAAAATGCCGACGAGCTGATGCTGCAGCGGCACCGCTTCACCGAAAAGGAAGTAAAGGAATTCATGGTCCACTGCGAAACCGGCGCCAAGCTGGTCAAAGAGCTCAAAGACATGCCGCCTGACGTCGACCTCATCATTTTGCAGCACCACGACAAGCCCGACGGCACCGGCATGTCGCAGCTTGACCACACGAAAATCAATCCGCTGGCGGCGGTCTTTATCGTGGCGCACGAGCTGGTCGATTTTTACGCGGGACACGGCGCGGGTGCCGACCTGTCGCTGTTCGTGAATCGGCTGGGCGACAGCTATTCCAAAGGCAATTTTAAAGTAATCATCAAGGCCATCACGAACTCGCTGGTCAATACCGCGGTAGCAAGCTAGCTGACGTTCCGTGACTTGACGGGTATCGAAAAGTTCGGCGTAATCCACGTATGCGCGTTCTGCTGATTGAAGACGATGAAAGCATTCGTGAGGTGCTGAAAATGGTTCTGGAGGCGGAACAAGCGCTTGCCACGCCTGATGCAGAGCTCGTGGTCGAAACCGCGGCAACCGGCCTTGAGGCGCTTGAGCTCGTCACGCGGGTGCGCCCCGACCTGGTTTTGCTCGATCTCACGTTGAATGGCGAAGACGGTTTCGAAGTCTTCAAAGCCTTGCGATCGGCTCCGGGCTGCGCCGACCTGGTCTGCATCGCCGTTACGGCCCACAATCTCTGGGAGTTCGAAGTACAGGCGAAGTCCGCGGGGTTTGCCGGATTCATCACGAAGCCCATCGATTTTGAGCGCTCGTTGTTCCCGTTAATGCGACGCCTGCTCGCAAAATCCGATCAGGCAGCGTAATCGCCCCTGGTCTGGGCGTACAGCCACTGTACGACCCCTGGCATCCTGCGCAGTATGGATATCGCCGGCTCATGCGCAAACTTCATCCATAGCAAAGGGTGCAGCATTTTCGCAGTTCGCACGCGCGGCGCGAAATGCTTCCGCCAGGCCGCCTGGTACTCCGCCGCCGACTGGCCCAGCAGCAATGCGCGTGCCGCGAGCTCGCCGCCCTCAATGGCCATCGACATGCCGTCGCCCACGAATGGCGGCACCAGCTGAACGGCATCACCAGCATACCAGCGGCCTTCACGCACGGCCGCCCGGGTTTCGAAGTCGAACATCGCCGCCCCTACGTGACTTGCAAGCAGCACTCGGGCCCCGGGCGCCCAGCGTCGCAGCTCGGAGTTCGTCGTAAAAACCCCCGCGCAAAGCTGATCCCAGTTCGTATAGCGCCAGGCCGCATCGGTGCGGGCCCTGTCAAACAGGGCGCAATAGGAAAGCGCACCGTCCTGCATGCGTGTGAATCCTATATATCCGCCACGCAGCTGATAAAGTACGATGTCCCGGCCGTGCAGCACGTCTTTGCCGTTTTCCGATTCCCGCACATAGCCCTTGATCGCGAAATAGGGGCTCTTTAGCCCGGAGTGCTCCTTGCCGGTGGCCCACAGCTGGCGAGGCGCGGTTGGCTCACCCGCGGCTCCAAACCTCACCTCGGCGCCAAGGCCCGAAGCCAGCGTCGCAAGCCACGGATCAAGCACGTCCCGGCGTACCGCCCAGCCCCCGGGCTCCAAATCCACGCTTAACGTGCGCCCGCGGCGGCTGACCCAGGAAAATTTTTTCGTAGGCCGCAGCTCCAATTGAGTCACCAGCTCGGGCAACGGGCACTGCGAAACTCGGCCCAGCGCCACCAATCCCTCAGGAGACAAAAACTCGCCGCAAAGCTTGACGCACGGATAACGTTTCTTCTCAAAAATCGTCACGGCCTGCCCCTGGCGCGCAAGAACCACTGCCGCCGCCAGCCCCGAAAGTCCGCCACCGATAATTTCTATGGGGTCCATACAAGACACTTACCACTTCATTTGTTATTGTCACCGGACATGCATATTGCGCTCTGTCACAATGCGCTTATTCCGCCGGCGAAATATGGCGGCACTGAACGCATCATATATTGGCTGGCCCGGGCCCTGAACCGGCTGGGCCACCAAACCACGCTTGTTGCGCAGCCGGGAAGCAACGTTCCCGGCACGCGCTTCATTCCTTATCAGGAGGGCGTTGCCTGGGAAAGCCTGGTTCCGGGCGATGTCGACCTCCTGCACCTGTGGGCGACGCCAAATCCCTCTCCCCGGCGTCCGTTCGTCGTGACCATCGAGGGTAATGGCCAAACGGGAGAACTTTTTCACGCCAATACGCTTTTCATTTCCCGCAAACACGCCGAAAACCACGCTGCCAGGCATTTTGTATTCAACGGGCTCGACCCCGAGGATTATACGTGCGCGGTTGACCGCGAAAATTATGTCGTCTTCCTGGCAAAGGCTTCGTGGAAGGTAAAAAATCTTGCGGGCGCCATCGCCGTCGCGCGCGGTGCCGGCTTGCGTCTTGAAGTGCTGGGCAGCCGGGACTGGCCGCTCGGGCTGCAACGCCTCGTACCCGCCATTCGCGGCGTGCATTACCGAGGCATGGTCGGCGACGCCGAAAAACGCGAGGTGCTGTCGCGGGCCAGGGCCCTGCTTTTTCCTGTGCGCTGGCACGAGCCCTTCGGCATCGCGATTACCGAAGCGCTGGCCAGTGGCTGCGCCGTGCTGGGCACGCCCTATGGCTCGCTGCCCGAGATTATCACTCCCGACGTCGGCGTGCTCAGCGCCAATGGGCGCGACCTGGTCGACGCACTCAAAGACCCCGGGCGTTTTTCGCCCGAACGCTGCCGTCAGAGAATCTATGAAGGGTTTTCCGATCGTCAGATGGCGCAGGCCTATCTGGGCTATTATGAATCGGTCTTGCGCACGGGCCGAATTGGGGACAATTCTGTGGATAACCCCCATACCCTCGACCGGGGCGCCGGCCTGTCGGCCAGAAGTTTACTTCCCTGGACATCACCATAAAAACGCGAGAAAAACCGCCTATGCCACAAATAACCCTGCCCAATAAACCCTTGAGCGAGACGGAAAAAGCCATGGATCAGCAGTCCGGCCTGCTGGGCCTGAACTGGTCTGAAAGAATTCCAGCGAAAGCCGCGGCAGCGCTGCGTGGCGCGACGTCGATCACTTTTATCGGCACGGGCACCTCGTACAACTGCGGTCTTTGGGCAAGCTGGCTGTGCCGGCTTCAGAGCGGTGGAAAAATTCCAAGCCGCGCCATCAGCGCCTGGGACTTTTTACTGGGCGACTACCTGACCTCGGTGGGCAAGCACGAGCTGCTCGTGGTCATTTCCCATCGCGGCAACCGCTCGCTCACGAAAAAGCTGCTCGATGCGGTTGCCAAACACCGCCACATCCTGATTTCAGGCGAAGCTGCGCCGACAGGCAAACATCCGTTCATTTATACGTCGCCGCAGGAAGTTTCGTGCGCCCATACCATGAGTCTCATTTCGGCCATGGCCGCGGCCTCGGAAATCATCGCCGCGCTGGTGCCGGCAAAAGCGGCCAAAAGCCTGCGCGCAGAGCGCGAAATGGCTGCGGTTCTGCTGCAGGCGGTAAGCGACGATACCGAAGAGCTGGGCGAGGCGCTGGGCGGAATCATTACCCGGGGCGCGGGCCTGCACTGGGTGGGTGGCGGCCCCTTTCACGCCATGGCGCTCGAGCTTGCGCTCAAGGCGCGCGAAATCATGCACGTGCCCGCGCACTCGTACAATGCTGAAGAGTTCCTGCACGGCCCGTTGGCCAGCGTCGACGAAGAAGACACGCTGGTGCTGCTGCAGCCTTTCGAAGGCACGCGCGAAAAGCCCATGGCCCGTCTGCTTTATCATGAACGGCTGCAGAGCTGCCGCACCGCTGCCGAAGCCGTGGGCGTGCTGGTCGTGGCGCCATCGTGGGCCAAACCCATCAGCACTGCCGCGGCGAAGCTCAACCTGGCCTGGCAGGCCCTGCTGCCGCTATACTGGGGCCAGGTGCTTTGCGTTGCAACCGCGAAACTCTGGAATCTCAACCCGGATTTGAATCGGCGCGACGACCCCCGATACGAAGAAGCCCGTTTGCGCTCGGAACTGTGATACAAGGCGACTATTACCATGCCTGATATTTTCGACGAAATCGCGACTCTCAAGAAGCAAAAGAACGCCGTCATCCTTGCGCACTACTATCAGGACGGTGACATTCAGGACGTGGCCGACTTCGTGGGCGACAGCCTTGAGCTTTCGCGCAAGGCCGCCACTACGGATGCCAGCATGATCGTGTTCGCCGGTGTGCATTTCATGGCCGAAACCGCCAAGATCCTGAGTCCCTCGAAAAAAGTGCTGCTGCCCGACCTCAAGGCGGGCTGTTCACTGGCCAGCTCGTGCCCGCCCGACCTTTTCGGACGCTTCAAAGCCAGGCATCCCGAGGCCGCCGTGATTTCGTACATCAACTGCTCGGCTGAAATAAAAGCGCTGAGCGATTACATCTGCACCAGCAGCAACGCCGAAAAAATCTTGCGCGCCATTCACGAGAGCCGTCCCATCATCTTCGCACCCGACAGGAATCTGGGCGCCTATCTGGCCAAAAAGATCGGCCGGCCGATGATATTGTGGAACGGCAGCTGCGTGGTTCATGAGATATTCAGCGAAAAAAAGCTGGTTGCGCTGAAAACCCGGTACCCCGACGCCCCGGTCATCGCGCATCCCGAATGTGAAGAGCCCGTGCTCAAACATGCCGACTACATCGGCTCCACCTCGGGCCTGCTCAAATTCACCCAGGCCAGTCCGGCCCGCCAGTTCATCGTCGTAACCGAATCGGGCATTCTTCATCAGATGAAAAAGGCCTCGCCTGACAAGGATTTCATTCCCGCGCCGCCAGACAACGCGTGCGCCTGCAATGATTGCCCCTATATGAAGCTCAATACGCTGGAAAAGCTGCGCGACTGCCTGGCGCATGAGACTCCTGAGATCACGATGTCTGAAGACCTGCGCGCCCGGGCGCTCAAGCCCCTCGAGCGCATGCTGGCTATTTCTTAACAACCCGCGACTTCAAACGGGCGGCCAGCTCGCGAATGTATTCCGGCGACGTGCCGCAGCAGGAGCCCAGAATGCGCACATTGCGCTTTACCGCCCAGTTCATGGCCAGCTCTGCGTATTCCTGCGCTCGTACCGCTACCGGACGCTCATCCGCGATCCACTCCACCGTGCCATCGAACCCGATCTTCATGCGTGACGCGTTCGCGTACGCACCCAGCACAATGCCGTTCTGGTTCAGCTCGGAAAGGGTAGCCAGCGAACGCTCGATAACGTCGGCATGCACGCAGTTCACCATGATGGTTTCGGCGCCGGACTCCACGCACAGGCGCGCGGTCTGCAGCAAGCCATCGCCGCCTAATAGACGGGTGCCGCTTTCATCGGGAATGAAACTCACGGCAACCCCACGCAGCCCTGCTTTGCGAGCCGCTCGCACCACAACCAGAGCTTCGCGCGCACTGCCCATGGTTTCGGCGATCGCCAAATCGCAGCCGGTTTCGGACAGCCATCCCATCGTTTCGAAGTGAACCCGTTCCAGCACGGCCAGCTCAGGCACCAGTGCCGGACGATAGCAATCCTCAAGCGGCCCGATTCCGACCGCGACAAAGCGCGGCCCCTCGCCGTCAAAATCCTCTATGGCTTCGGTAGCCAGCGCAACCGAGGCATGTGCCAGTCTCCTTGCCTCACCGGCGCTCATTCCGGCTTTTGCCGCCGCATGGGACGAGATTCGAAAGGTGTTCGCCGTGATGATATTTGCGCCCGCGGCAAGGTAATCGGAATGAATTTTTTTCAGGAGTTTTGGCGCGCTGAAGGCCGCGTTCGCGGTCCACAGATTGGGGTCGGGCCGGTAACCGCGGGCTATGAGCTCAGTGCCTGTCGGACCATCCAGGACCAGAAAGCCGTTCATAGATTGAATTATCCACTTTTTTTCCCTCGGGCATCAATAAATTTCTCCGCCGGAACTCCAACTACGTTCAGTTTGGAATCGGCAGGAAAGGTCTGACACGCCAGGCGAACTCTGGAATCGGTTACACCCAGTCGCGCCAGCAGCGCTTTTTCTTCCGGCCGCATGGCGCTGACCGCACCAGACTCCACAATGACGCGACAGGTCCCGCACTCGCAGTGCCCCCCGCAGCGAGACTGCAGGCTGCGCTCGGCAATCTGCCCGTGGGCCAGCAAGTTCAAGGCCTCGTAACCCGCAACATCCACTTCTTCGCCGTTCGGAAAGCGAAAACGCACTTTCATTGGGCGGCGGAAGCGGCGTCGGTCAGCAAATTGGCCAGCTTGAACTGCTTTTCAGTGGCGAACAGCAGAGCCTCGAGCAATTTGGCCTCTTTGGCCTGCAAGCGGGCCAAGTGGGCACGCAGCTTTTCGCCCTTTTCAGTGCCCGCAACCGCGCTGAAAATTTCGTCATATACGGCTCGCAGCTCTTTCCAAACCTTTATCGGGCTCGCAATGAAGGGCTCTTCGTCAACGCTAACCGGCTGCCCGGCGCTTTCGGCTGCCCGCACGTTCAGGAGCCTGATCTCGTTGCGCAACGTATGGAGCTGCGAGCGAACCGAGTTGGAAACCGCTGTCGCGCCACCAATCAGAGCCAGGGTACGCATCCCGATCTTGTGGGCCAGCTCCAAGACGTCATTGCGCAGTTCGGGGGCCAAGTCCATGGTTTGCGTACGAGTGCTCACGATCGCGCCCTTTTCCACCAGCTCGCGAAATTTAAGAATCAGGCCGGCGTTTTCGACGTCAAGACCGGCGGGCAGGGCCCGCGCCAGCACGACCGTTGCCTTGAAAGACGACACCACGCTGGTTACCGCAAAAATCGTCTGAGTGCGCTCGAGTTGGTCGGTCAGCAGCGGCCAGGACTGCTCGAAATCATCGCGCCGGACCGCGATTTGCTTTTTGAGGTCCTTGCTCGTTTGTTTTTCCGAGCCCAGTCGCGGCAGGACTTCCTTGAGGTAGAACGGGTCGTCCTGTTTCTGAATGTAACGGGACTGATAAAAGCGCTGCTCCGTGCGGGCGAGCTCCTTTTTGAACATTCCGACCCACGCATCTTCACTGGGTGCGCCTGAACTTGGCTGGCTGCCAACGGGCCCCGGCGGCGGTGTCTTATCGTGGCATCCGGCAAGCAAGACAAGCGCGGCCATCATGCAGACGGGCGTAAAAAAACGCGTGAGTGCGACTCCAGCTAACGACATGCAATTCCCCCTCGACTGGTTTGGGCTATAGCAGATTTTAATGCTCCGCGCCAGAAAAAGAGGGGGCTGAAAAATGGCTCTGGAAGGGCTTGTTCGGATTCGGAACTTCGGGCAGTAAAAGCCATCAATACAAACACAAAGGGGAAGCGGCTTATCATTTCTGAATCAGCCGGCTTCCCCTTTTTTAAAACTTTAGTTCTCCACTCGCAGTGGAAAGCGCTTACTTCTTTTTCGCTTTTTTCTTAGTAGCTTTTTTCTTCGCTGCCATTTTGGCCTCCTTGATTATTGAAGAGCTGATATTAATTTTACGCGATGTTTCGCGATTTCCCAAAAAAAAATTCATTATTTCGAAAGAATTTCGTAATCATGTCCCAAATGAGGAGTTCGCAATCATGAACAAGCAGTTTCAAGCATTCCTACTTGTCTGTTCATCTGCCACCATAGCTGTTTTGCAGCCGATGCAAAGGCCTCGAAAAAGACGCCGAAAAACACGAAGTCATCAATTCTTGAAATGCAAGCGAAGTATAAAGATGTTTTGACCCTGACGGCGGAATTTACCCAGAAGCAGACAAACACCACGTTAGGCACCACAAAAGAGACTTCGGGACGCATTTTCATCAAGCGTCCGAACATGTTTCTCTGGCAGACAACTCTGCCCGAAAGCGAAACCTCGTTACTTGTGGGCAACGACAAGAAGGTTTGGTTTTACAAACCTCCGTTTCGCGAAGGCGAAAGTGGACAGGTGTTGATTCGCAAGGCGGCCGACGTGCAATCGCAGCTGGCCATCGATTTGCTGGCGGGCCACGCCGATATTCGTAAGGAATTTACATATAAAGACCTGAAAGAAGGCCATTTTGAGCTCATTCCCCTGAAGCCGGCGGGCGATATTGACCATCTTGAGCTGTTTCTTGAAAAGTCGACTAATTTAGTATATATGCTCGTCCTCTTCACGTTGACCGGAAACAGGACCGAACTGACCCTGAAACATGTGGTTTTAAACCCGCAGCTCAGCGACAAGATGTTCACTTTCACGCCACCGCCGAAGACCGAGGAGATTCATTAATGCCATCGTTCGATATCGTATCGAAGCTCGACATGCAGGAAGTAGACAACGCGGTCAACATCGCTAAAAAAGAGCTGTTGAACCGTTTTGATTTCAAAGGCAGCAAGTCGACCATCGAGCTGGGCAAGGAAGAGATCACGCTCGTGGCTGACGAGGAGTTCAAGCTCACTCAACTTAAAGAGATATTGGAAAACAAGGTTACCAAGCGCGGAATCTCGCTGCTGGCCCTGGATTACCAGAAGCTCGAAGACGCCACCCTTGGCACCGTCCGCCAGAAAATCAAGCTCAAGTCGGGTGTCGACAAGGACAACGGCCGTAAAATCATTTCCGCGATCAAAGATACCAAGCTGAAAGTCCAGGCCCAGATGATGGACGATGTGGTGCGCGTGACCGCGAAAAAAATCGACGACCTTCAGGCCGTCATGGGAGTGCTCAAGGCGCAAACGGAAATTCCGCTGCCTTTGCAGTTCCAGAACATGAGGCCATAGCGATGTCAGGCAGTACCCGGAATCAATCCAACCATAAGCTCGCCGGCGGCTCGCAGCTGCCCGTCAAGATTTCGACCGATTACCAGGCGGGTAAACGTGTCGAAAAGGACGCGGCACCGGGAGCCAAAGGCAAAAACGTCTACTTCGTCAGCCTTGGGTGCCCCAAAAACCTGGTCGACTCGCAGGTCATGCTGGGTCTGCTGAAGTCCGACGAGTACGGCGTGATTCAGGACCCTACCGACGCCGACGTCATCGTCGTCAACACGTGCAGCTTCATCGAGTCCAGCAAGGTCGAATCGATCGACACGATTCTGGAGATGGCCGAATACAAGGATTCGGGAAAGTGCCAGGCCCTCGTGGTCGCCGGCTGCCTTCCCCAACGTTACAAAACCCAATTGCTCAAAGAAATGCCCGAGGTCGACCTGTTCATCGGTACCGGCGAATATCAAAACATCGCCAAGCTGGTGGATTGGGCGCGTAAAGGTGAACTGCCGGAGCGTGCTTATGTGAATAAGCCCGCTTTTATTCATACTGAGGCGCATCCGCGACTTCAGACCGGCGAGTTCTTCAGCGCGTATTTGAAGATCTCAGAGGGATGCAACCGTCGATGCAGTTTCTGCATCATTCCGACGTTGCGCGGAAACACGCGCTCGCGGACGGTGGAATCTCTCGTGGAAGAAGCGCGATCACTCGCGTCCCAGGGCGTTAAAGAATTGAATCTGGTGGCCCAGGACCTGACCGAGTACGGCATGGAACATCGCTACCAGAAGATGACGCTCGAAAAGCTGCTGCCCGAGCTCTGCAAAATCGACGGCATCGAGTGGATTCGCCTGTTCTACGCCTATCCCGACCAGTTTTCGGACGAGCTCATCGATATCATGGCCAGGGAAAGCAAGATCGTGAAGTACCTGGATATGCCCATCCAGCACACCAACGACCGCATCTTAAAAGAGATGAACCGGAAGTTCACCAAGGCCGAGATTTTCACGTTCGTCGAAAAACTGCGCGCGAAGATGCCGGAAATCGTCATTAGGAGTTCCACTATCGCCGGGTTTCCTGGCGAAACCGAAGAAGAGTTTCACGAGCTGCTTGCCGATCTGCGCGTGCTGAAATTCGACCACCTGGGGGCTTTCGCCTATTCCAAAGAAGAGGGCACGAAGGCCGGAGTGATGACGGGCCAGGTCCCGATGCGCACCCGGGTCAGGCGCCAGCGCGAGATTCGCAAGTTGCATGAGCAGTTTTCGATTTTGCGGAATAAGAAGCTGTTAGGTCGCGAATTTACCGTTCTGGTCGAAGGTGAATCCGAAGAGACGGAACTGCTTTTGAAGGGCCGTCATTTCGGCCAGGCTCCGGATATTGACGGGCAAGTTCTGATCAATGATGGGGTGGCTGCTGCCGGGGATCTGGTTCGGGTGAGGATTACGGAAATTCTGCCTTATGATCTCGTTGGTGAGATCGTCGACTGAGTCCTGGGTACTGAAAACTGGGGAGCCGAATACTCGGTTTGGAGTTTGATGTCCGGCTTCAGTCAGTTTCAGCCGGCGTTCGGTTTCAGTGTACCCAAACCGAAGCTCCAAACTGAACCGCCCAGCTACGAAGCACCGCCCCTTCCCAAAAATAATTTCCCTGCCATCCTCCCCCAATGCCCAAAAAACACCTAACTCTCCTGGCCACCCTCTCCATCCTCGCAAACTGCGCCCCACCCCCGAAAGGCCAGCCCCTGGACCTAAAATTCGTAAGTCAGAACTACGCCACCACCGCCGAGTCGATCACCTCCATTATCGCAACCGAGCTGGGAAATATCAGCGGCCCTCCCACTCCGGGCGCCCTGCTTTTCAAAAACTGCATCCAGGCGAGCTGCGCTCCCACTTCTGATGGCACCGGGCTGCACGCCATCTACTTCAAAAAAGCGCAAACCTGCGCCACCGAGTACGGCTTGCTGGACGGCGCAATCTATATGCGTATCGACAGCGCCCCCGAATTCGAGGGCTGCGCCACTCGCGCCGGGCCCCTTAGCTTCAAACAATGGCCCCCCACGAGCGGAAAAATCACATTCGCAATCGGACACGAGGCCATTTTGAGCAACGGCGCTTCCGACTCCGAACCGCCTCGCACCCTCAACCGCAACGAAACGGAACGAGGGCTGGGCCGCTACTGGGGAACTGCGGCGCTCGCGTTCAATGGCACCAGCGACGTCGACGTCGTGCTCGATCAGTGGCTGCGTTTTTCGAGCAGCGGTCAAAATACCCGCTTTCATTTCCAGACGTCGGAAGCCCAGCTCAAGCTGCACCTCGAAAGCCTCTGGGACTCCGCCGAGCGAGTGTTCACCGGCAGCTTCAATATGAACGACCTGACCCATGGCACGCTGAATAGGGTGCAGCTGCATAACGTCTCGTACCGAAAAAAACATTGCTGCCATCCCGTGTCGGGCACGCTGGCTCTGAGCTGCCAGGCCACCACCGACCCCCGCGACGGCACCTCGACGTTCGTTCTCGACTTTACCGAAGTATGCGGCCAGGCCGTGCTGCGCGACGGGTTTGGCGGCTCCTCGTCAATCAAGCTTCCCGAGTGCGGCTAGGGCGTGTTTTCAATTATTTTCCTACTGCGGCAACCAAAACACGCCCTACCCGCCAGCCTGGGCAGCCTTCGACGCGCTTTCGCGTTTTTTCAAATCACGCCACGATTTTCCTTCGCGCGCCTTGGGGTCGAGCTGGAATTTGGTCACGGCCTTTTTATGGTCTTCGTAGGTAGTCGTGAACTCGTGCGTTCCGTCGTTATGAGACACGAAGAAAAGGAATTCCGTCTCGGACGGGTACAGGGCCGCCATGATGGCTTCACGCCCCGGGCTCGCAATCGGCCCCGGTGGCAGCGCGGGAATCGTATAGGTGTTATAGGGAGTCGGCGTTTCCAGATCCTTGCGGGTGATGTTGCCGTTATAGTTCTTTATTCCGTAAATTACGGTTGGATCGGTCTGCAGCCGCATGTGCTTCTTGAGACGGTTGTGAAAAACCGACGAGATCATCGGCCGCTCCTCTTTTGCGCCCGTCTCTTTTTCAATGATGCTGGCCAAGGTGATGACTTCGTGAGGCGTCATGCCGATCGCCTTGGCGCGGTCTTCAAGCTCGACCGTGAAGATGCCCTTGAACTTCTTCACCATCGCGCGAATCATCTCCTCTTCGGGCATCTTGCGACCGACAAGGTAGGTATCGGGAAACAGATAGCCTTCCAAGCTAGCAGGTGCCGGCGCAAAGCCCAGCGTCGCGATGAACTTCTGGTCCACGCACAGCTTGTGAAAACGGGCGCCCGAGCCCGGCCGCAGCTCGTCGATGACTTCGGAAATCTGCTCCAGATTGTAGCCTTCGGGCACTACGAGCTGCAATCCGAATGAAA
>JACQAW010000069.1:5078-7235 GCA_016194725.1 Deltaproteobacteria bacterium | reverse complement strand
CATAACGCCGCACACCGAGGGTATGTGCGCGGTCGTCTGGCATCTGCTGGTCAGTCACCCCAAACTACTGCGCAGCAGCACGAAGTGGGAGTCCGTCGCCAAGACCTAGCCTAAAAGCGTCATAATTTTCGGCAAAAAACGCATTTTTGCTCGAAATTTATGACGCTTTTAGGCTAGATTTGCATTTGACTCGCATCGCCGATAGAATGATGGACCACGTTATTCATCATGGAGGATGCAACGATGTTTCCCAATATTCGAATCCTGGGCTGGCTGGCGCTTTTCACCTCTTCTAAAAAACGCCGTTCCTGACGCCCGCTGACGTTTTATTTCTGAATTGGCCGCTAGAGTTCCCACCATACGGGGGAATTCTTTATGGCCAATATGTTTGCGTTGTCCGTGGTGGGAACTGACGAGCCGGGAATAATCGCGGCAATAACCCAGGTGCTGCTGAAGCTGGACTGCAACCTGGCCGACACCAGCATGTCGGTACTGAGTGGGCATTTCTCGATGGTGCTGATCGTGCAAGCGCCACTCGAGCTGACTCAGAGCGCACTCGAGCGCGCACTGGCATCGATAAGCCGCAGCTTCGAGCTGATGATCGGCGTGCAGCACATCGCGCATGGCGAGCTGCCGCCCCTGACCGCCGTGCCCTTGAAGAAGCGCGAGCTGGCAATGGTTACTGTTTATGGCGACGACCGGCCCGGCATCGTGCACGGGGTGGCAGCGGCGATCGCCAAAACGCAGTCCAACATCATCGATCTGCGCACGCAGCAGCTGAGCCGCGAAACCAGGTTTTACTCGGTATTTCTAGAGGTGCAGCTGGGCGAAGGCGCGACGTCCGAAACCTTGAAGCGCGAGCTGGGGCCCGTAATCGATTCTTTTGGCCTGCAGCTGCAGATTCAGCCGGTGAGCGAAACGGAAGCGTTATGAGCCGCGCGGCCGTACCGATTCGGATGGCCAACAGTGGAATGGTGCGACGGGTTCGCCTTTTTCCCGATGCGGGGCTCAAGCAGCGCTGCTGCGAGGTGGAGCGCGTCACGGCCGACACCGTCAGCGTCATTGACGACCTGGTCGAAACCATGCTGACGCTGCCCCGCTGCGTGGGCCTGGCCGCTCCGCAAGTCGGGGTGCTGGAGCGGGTTGTGGTGGTTGACGTCTCGCGCGCGGCCAAGCCCCAGGCTGGCAATCATGGCTTGCTGTGCATGATAAATCCCGTGGTGCTGCTCAAAGCGGGTAGCCTCGTGTCGCGCGAGGGCTGCGTCAGCGTGCCTGAGTTCACGGCACACGTGGCGCGGGCTGAGCGTGTGGCTGTCGAATACCTGGATGTCGACGGAAGGCGCCGCGATCTGGAGGCGAAGGGTTACGAGGCCGTGGCTTTGCAGCATGAGATTGATCATCTGGACGGGGTGCTGTTTTTGGACCGGGTGAAATCTGCTGAGGTTTTCAGGCGGCCGGGCTACTGGGCCTCGGCCACCTCTCGAAACCGAACCTCGCACCGGTAGCCATCCTGGCGAAACGTGGCCTCGTTCCAAACCACCGTGCCCACCAGCGACAGCACCAGCTGCCCCAGGTCATCCTTGGCCCGTACCCAGATGTTCTCGCCGGCCCGTACATTATGCCGCGTGGTCAGCGCGCAGCCGAATTTCCAGATGCCGGTAATAACCCCGCGCTGCGAAAACCCCGGTGCGCCCTTGTCTGAAATCTTGCCCCAGACGACGTTGGTGAGCTTGCGCTTCTCGCGCTCGATGCTCACGTCCGACAGTGTTTTGATTACCATGCGGCCCGCGCCTCGCCGCGGTCAAACAAAGCTTCGGCCATGCATTGCGAGCAAACGAAATTCCTGTTTCCGCCATGAAAGTTCGCGTGCCGTCGCCACGCCGGGCGCTGACATGATGTACAACGGCTGATTGCCTTTCTGAATCGTCGTCTTGAAAAACCCCTGCGAGCGCTGCTCATTGAATTTTCCTCCCTGAAAGAGTTTTGGTATCTGGCATTGCTTTAATGCATGCGCCGGGCCAGAGCGGGCAGCCGAAAAAGGCTGCAAAATGAAGTTTTCTGCTACAGGGCGGTGTAGGAAAAGCAGTCGCATCGTCGCTCGCTTGCGCGAGCGAGCCTAGTTTTTTGGGCACGTAGCTTGGACACGAAGGCAGAGTG
>JACQAW010000069.1:0-5071 GCA_016194725.1 Deltaproteobacteria bacterium | reverse complement strand
TGTTGCTACTCTGAAAAACCTGGCTGGCAGGAGGAGGATATCGGATGACCTCATGGTGGAGGTTGCGGACTCAGGCGTATCTGGTGCTTGGAGTTCTTTTGTTTCTGATCGTATTTCTGGGAGCGTTCGCGCTGAGCGAGGCCAAGCGGCATGCCATCGAGGCGGACGTGCTGCTGGGCGCGAACTACAAAGCCACCGCGATACTGCGACAAATCGAAACCGCGCGCGCCGACGAGCTGCGCGCGGCAGCGAAGTGGCGGGTCACCGGCGACAGCGCCTACGAAAACCAGGCTCGTCGCGAGCGCAAGGTGGTTTCTGACGCGCTCGAGCGGCTGCGCTTGAATAATCTGGGCGACCGCGGGGTGGCTGACGCCATTGAAAGGCTCGTTGTCGCGCGCCGGAGCGAAAGCGCTATCGGCGGGCGCCCGGTGCCTGCCTTTGGCGAAGCCCTGCGCGAGCTCGAGCAGCTGCTGGGCAGTGCCCGCGCCGAACATGCCGAAAGCCTGCGCGTGGTGGCCAAGGACCTGGACAAGGTCATCGTCATCACCTTCCTGTTCGCCATCGGCGTAACCACCTGGCTGGGCGTGCTGCTGTATTACGCTTTGCTCAAGCCACTCGAGAGCATCAAGCACGCGGCCCAGCGTATTCGCGAGGGCGAGCTGTCGTATCGAATCAAGAAATTCCGGGGCTTCGCCGAGCTCAACGACCTGAGATCCGAATTCAACGCCATGGCAGCCAAGCTTGAAGAGCTGGACAATATGAAAGGCGATTTTCTTTCCACCGTGTCGCACGAGCTGCGCACGCCGCTGACCTCACTGAAAGAGGGCCTGAACTTTCTGGCTGAAAAGCAACCCGCCCTGCCGTCGCACGTGACCACCCGAACCATCGACGTCTGCAATCAGTCGATGAAACGGCTGGAAACCATGATTCAGAACATCTTGAATCACGCGAAAATGGAGTCGGGATTCTACTCCTTTGATGAGCGCCCCAAGGACTTCGTCACGGTGCTGGAGGCGGCCATCAACGGCGTGAAGCCGATTGCCGAACGGCGGGGCCGCGCCATGGATTTGATAATCAACACCACGAACTGCCTGGCCTCATTCAGTACCGAGGGCATCACTCATGCCATGGAAAACCTTTTGCTCAACGCCATCAAATACGGCGACCCCAGCCACCCGATCCAAATCGAGTTGTCGCGAATTCACCAAAGCCCGGTGCCGCAGCTGGAAGTGCGCGTGACCAATCGGGGCAAGGGGCTGCAGCCCAAAGAGCTCAAGCAGGACTTTGAGCGGTTTTTCCGCGCTTCCAATGCCGACGGGCAAAAGGGAGTGGGGCTGGGGTTAAGCGTAGTCAAGCGCATCATCGAGGCGCATCACGGCGTAGTCGAGGTGAACTCGACCAACGGCGTAACCACGTTCTGGTTCAGGATTCCCCAGCGCTACGAATCGCCGGCGCCCAACCACGCATTAATCGAGGTGCTGACATGAGAAGGCTGGCCTGGTTTTGCATGGCTGTAACCACGGCGGGAACCACGAGTTGCACGACGCCCTCGCATCATCTTGATGCAAAGCCTGGCGCCTTGGCGCAGGAGGCGAAAATTGACCCGGTCATCGACCGCCGGCTGGTGCGCATCGGCCTGGAGCTGCTCAACCCGGGCAGCCCCAAGCATGACGCCGACAAGGGCCGCGCCTATCTGGAATACGCCCTCAAGCATGGCGCGCTAAAACAGGTGGAAATGCCGGCACCAGTGCTACTGGAGCTGCTGAGAAGTGAAAAGGTGGCCAGCGAGCGAAGCCGGGCCCTGGAAGAGCAGCTGGAAATCATGAAAGCAATCGATCTCAACCGCGAGGAGGCGTTATGACGGACATGAAGTCGCAGGTACGAATTTTGGTGGTGGATGACGACGAGCAAATAGCCGATATTTTAGCGCTGCGGCTCGAGACCGACGGGTACAAGGTCGATACTTGCGGCACGGTCATGCGCGCGCTTGAGCTGCTGGCGCAGGCTCAGTACTCGCTGGTGCTGCTCGATCTGCGGCTGCGCGACGGGAATGGCGTCGAAAACCTGCCGCGTTTTCGCGATATCGATGGCGAGGTTCCGATTTTCATCATCACCGCGCATGGCGACGTGGAGTCGGCGGTGCAGGCCTTTTCGCTGGGGGCCAACGGTTTCATTCGCAAGCCGTTTCAGGACGGCGATCTGAGGCTGCAGATTTCGCAGGCGGTTGAAGCCTATCAAATGAAGCTCGAGGTGCAGCGCCTGCGCAGGCTCATCGGGGACGACCGGGCGTTGGACAAGATTATCCTGTCGCGCGACCCCGGCATGCGCCGATTCCTGGAGGTGGTGCGCACGGCGAGCCACGCTTCCACCAACGTCGTGGTGTATGGCGAGAGCGGTACGGGCAAAGAGCTGGTCGCGCGGGGCTTGCATCAGTTGGGGCCGCGCAGCAAAGGGCCCTTTGTCGCCATCAACTGCGCGGCGTTTCCCGAGAACCTGCTCGAGAGCGAGCTATTCGGGTACGTGAAAGGCGCCTTTACCGACGCGCGCGAAAACAAGGTGGGCCACATCGTGCGCGCCAGCGGCGGTACGTTGTTTCTGGATGAAATCGGCGACGCCCCGCTGTCGATTCAGGTGCGCCTGCTGCGCGTGATCCAGGAGCGCGAGGTCCTGCCCCTGGGCGCGTCGGCGCCCATCAAGGTGGACGTGCGCATCATCGCGGCCACTCATCGCGATTTGCGCACCTTGGTAGGCGAGGGACGGTTTCGCGAGGACCTTTTTTACCGCATCCAGGTGCTGCCCCTGCATGTTCCCACCCTGCGCGACCGCAGGCTCGACATTCATTACCTGGCCAACATCTTCGCCAACCGCTTCGCGGTCACTCACGGCCGCAAGGTTGAGGGCTTCGCCCCTTCCGCGGTGAACGCGATGCTGTCGTACAGCTGGCCGGGCAATGTGCGTGAGCTGCAGAATCGGGTCGAGCATGCGATCGTGATGGGGCAATCGGGCGTCATTACTACCAACGAGCTCTTTCCCGAGGGGCTGCCCCGGGAAGAGGTGGCTGCAGTTCCGATTTCCGTTGCCGTTCCTGAGCCCGTTGCGGATTCCGGAACGGACACGGAAACTGAAACCGATATGGATGTTTCCAGTGAGGCCGTAATTCCATTCAACATGACCGATGGCCTCGTCCGTCCGTATAAAGAGGCCAAGGAGCAATTTGAACGGCAATATCTTGAAAGCCTCCTGCGGCAGGCAAAAGGAAATATTGCCCGCGCCGCCCGGCTCGCCGGAAAATACCGAACTGAGGTCTACGGGCTGATAAAAAAATATAGCGTCGATCCCCGGGAGTTCAAGCAGTGACCTGCGGGTGGACTAACGAACGCGCAAAGTGGCATGCAGCGAATCGCCCACCACATCATGCACGACCAAGTCGTAATTCCCGGGCTGGGTAAAGACAAACGACGAAGCATGCCCGGCGTCCAGGCTGCTCGAGGGCGAAGGCAGCGCTCGCGCGGGCCCCGAAATCTTCACATGAATCTTGTCGCCGCTCTTGTTCACCACCGCAATACCGCGCATGGCGATCAGCCCTTGCGCGGGTAGCTCCAAATCGCAATCGATCTCTTTCTCACAGGGCGCGAAATGCGAATCCGTGACTTCAAGCACCTTGGTCAGCGCGGGCACGACGTCATCGGAATCGGTAAGCGGATTTGGCGGCGCGGCCACCTGCGCGTCATCGAGAGCAAGCGTGGTCAGCACCCCGTAATGATCGCTCATCCAAAAGCCGTTATAAGGATGGGTGAACATCACCGTGCTGGCCAGCACCCGAATGCGGTTTCCGCGCGCGAAAACATAATCGATGCGCCCATTGGTGCCAATCGTGTCTTGAGTGGGAAGCATTCCCGCGCCCAGGTTGATCGGGTTGTAGTGCCAGCTGTAGGGGCTATTGCACGACGTGGCCGAGATGACGTCGTTGAAATGATCGGGGTGGGCCGCGGCCCAGGTATCGAGGTAACCATTTTGTCCGAAGTACCGCATCTCGGGCGAGTCGGGCCCCGAGTTCAAATCGCCACCCACGAGAACGTTGGCATAACGCCAGTCCACGCCGTCGCGCGCCGATATTTTTTTAACGGCATGGTTCAGCGCCGCAACCTGATCGGTGCGGTCCTTGTCGGTGTCGCCCAGCAGATGGGTGGCGTAAACATATAGCGGTTCGCCGTTGGGCAGAATCAGGCGCGCGCCTACGGCCACCGAGCGTTTGCCCAGCGGAATGATCGTGTGAATTTCGTCGCCCAGGGCCCAGGCGGTGTGCGGCAGCTTGATCTTGTGTCGCCCGCCCATCCAGTAATCTTTCTTGGAGAGAATCACGTTGCTGTCGTAGAGCAGGCCCGGAAAACCTTCGACAAGCCGGTAGTGGTAGTCGTAATCCAACGCCTCGGCCAGCGGAATGGCCAGCGACGGATATCCCTTGTAGTTCCAGCCTTCGGCAATCAGAACCACGTCAATGCTTTCTCGTTTGATGTACTCGACAATGGCGGCGAAACGAAGGTCGCGCATTTTTTCGTCGCGGTCGTCGAAGGGCACGATTTCAGAATTGAAGTTGAGCTCAAGCACTTTGAACACCCGGCTGGGCTTTGTTTCGGCTCTGGCGTTGCTGATAGAAATAACCAGAGCCGCGACTGCGATGATCCAGGCATAAAGCTTGAACCTTGCCGGTGGCTTCACCATAGATGGAGTGTCTCCCTGTAAGTAAAGATTACCGGGCGACCTTCTTAGACGTAGAGCGGCATATTGTTAGTTTACGGTTTGGGTTAGGCAGCTATTGCCCTGCGCGCTACCAGCGCAGATACGCGCTGCCGTAGGTGAAGCCCGCACCCAGCGCGCACATCAGAATGCGATCGCCGGGCTTAAGCCGGCCGGCGCGCGCCATTTCGTCGAGCGCGATGGGAATCGAGGCGGACGACGTGTTGCCGTAACGCTCCAGATTCAAGTAAAATTTATCCATGGGCAGGTTGCAGCGTTCGGCGATGCCCTCGATGATGCGGATATTGGCCTGATGCGCGACCACGTGGTCGAT
>JACQAW010000447.1 GCA_016194725.1 Deltaproteobacteria bacterium | reverse complement strand
GTACCGGCCTGGGGTTGCCGATCTGCTCGCGCATCGTCGAGGCACATGGCGGGAACATCGAGGTTGTAAGCGAGGAAGGAAAATTAACTCGATTCTCGGTGCGTTTGCCGGTATCTGAGAAGGTGAGCCCGAAATGAGCGCGCGAAAAGTTCTCGTCCTGGACGACGAAAAAAACATCACCTTCGTAATCAAAGCGATTCTCGAAAAAGGGGGGTTCGCGGTTGACGCGTTCAACGACCCCATCACCGCCATGCGCGCGCTTGAAAAAGCCGAGCACGGCTATTCCGTGGTCATCACCGACCTGTACATGCCGGCCATGAGCGGCATGCAGGTACTGGCGATCATGCGTGAGTCGCAGCCCGGACTTCCCGTAGTGATGATTACCGCCTTTGGCACGGTCGAAAGCGCGGTGCAGGCTTTGAAAAACGGCGCATTCGATTACACGAGGCGCAGCTGCAGCAGTCCATTATCGTGGGCAAGAGCCCCCAGATGCAGGAAATATTGCGAGTTATCCACAAAATCGCGGCCTCGCCATCCACAGTGTTGATAACCGGCGAGTCGGGCACGGGCAAAGAGCTCGTGGCGCTGGAAATTCACCGCAACTCCGACCGGGCCGACAAGCCCTTTATCAAAATCAACTGCGCGGCGATTCCCCACAATCTCATCGAGAGCGAGCTTTTCGGCTACGAAAAGGGTGCATTTACCGGTGCCGTGAACTCCAAGCCCGGTCGTTTTGAGCTCGCGCACGACGGCACCCTTTTTCTGGACGAGGTGGCCGAAATGCCGCCCGAGATGCAGGTAAAGCTGCTGCGCGTGATCCAGGAATCGGAATTCGAGCGGGTAGGCGGGCTGAGCACCATCAAAATCAACGTGCGCCTGATTGCAGCAACCAACAAGGACATTCTCAAAGAAGTACGCGACGGCCGCTTTAGGGAAGACCTTTTTTATCGCCTGAACGTGGTGCCCATCTATCTGCCACCGCTTCGCGAAAGGCGCGTCGATATTGAAGACCTTATTTATTTCTTCATTCGGAAATTCAATGACCGTTTGCACAAGACGATTGAAACCCTGGATCAGAATTGTCTTCAAAAGCTGCTGGTTTACTCATGGCCAGGAAATATAAGGCAGCTCGAAAATGTACTTGAACGGTCTGTTCTCATGAGCGAGAGCAATATTTTGAGGCTGCAAGACTTGGCCCCCGAGGTTGCCGAGGCGGTCGCCTCAGAGTCCAAAGAAGCCGATGTAAGCCGCTTCATGCAGGAGTACCAGAGCGGTGAGTCGTTCAAAGACATCGTCAAGCGGCAGACGCAGTCCGTCGAACGCGAGATCATCGAACGGGCCCTGGCCCAGAACGACGGCAATATCACCAAGACGGCCGAGAAGCTGGGTCTGTCACGCAAGGGCTTGCAGCTCAAGCTGAAAGAGCTGGGAATCGTAACCCGCTAGGGACGGAACATAATTGACGGGTCAGGTTCTTCGGCGTAGTTTTCTAAAAAAATTACACCTCACAGGAGCATGACATGGGCGTTCCGAATTCCGGAATCTGGTCGTCGAGCGAACTTTATAAAAATTCGGTGTTGCAGCTGGAAGAGGCCGCGCACGTCATGAAGCTGGACCCGAATATTTCGGAGCGTCTCAAAAAGCCCAAGCGCGCGCTTTGCGTCAGCGTGCCCATTCGACTTGATGACGGCGCGATTGCCGTGTTTGAAGGCTTTCGGGTTCAGCACAACATGACCCTCGGGCCCGGGAAGGGCGGCGTGCGCTACCATCAAGATGTCACGCTTTCTGAAGTCGCCGGCCTGGCGATGCTCATGACTTTCAAGTGTTCGCTCGTGGGCTTGCCACTGGGTGGAGCCAAGGGCGGTATCGCGGTCGATCCGAATTTGCTTTCGCGGCAGGAAAAGCAGGCGCTCACGCGTCGCTATACCAGCGAGATCAACATGATTATCGGGCCGGACAAAGACATTCCCGCTCCCGATGTCGGCACGGACGGCCAAACCATGGCCTGGATGATGGATACATATTCGCAGGAAAAAGGCTACGCCATTCCAGGTGTGGTGACCGGCAAGCCAGTCGAGATCGGCGGCAGCCTGGGCCGCGCCGAGAGCACCGGCCGTGGTGTCGTGTACACCATCGTGCAGGCCGCGCAGCGCCTCAATATGCGCCTGGACAACTCGATTTCGGTTTCGGTGCACGGCTTCGGCAAAGTGGGCGCGATAGCCGCCGAAGAGATGGCGCTGCTGGGCTGCAAGGTTGTCGCGGTAAGCGACGTTTCGGGCGGCATTTATAACAAAAACGGCCTCGATATCGGTGCCGTGAACGAGTATTTCGCGAAAAACCGCACGCTCAAGGGTTTTCAAAACTCCGACGCGATTACCAACGACGAACTGCTTGCGTTGAAAGTGGACATTCTGATTCCCGCGGCAATCGATGGGGTGATTCACCACAAAAACGTCAGTCAGGTGAATGCCAAGATGATCGCCGAAGGAGCCAATGGCCCCATCACCGCCGAGGCGCATAAGATTCTCGTCGAACGCGGCGTATTCATCATTCCCGACGTGCTATGCAACGCTGGTGGCGTGATCGTGTCGTACTTCGAATGGGTTCAGGGGCTGCAGAATTTTTTCTGGAGCGAACGTGAAGTCAACGAGAAGCTTAAAGACACCATGGTCAACGCCTTTCAGCGCGTGTCGGCCTGCATGGACCGGTACAAGACCCGCGATATGAAAACCGCGGCTCTCATTACCGGCGTGGATCGCCTGAACCGCGCCATGCTGCTTCGAGGGTTATTTCCGTAATGAAAGTTTTTCTGGCCCTGCTTGCCGCTGGTTTGGCGTGCGCATCAACTCAGGCTCAGGCCTGGGAAGGGCACATGGCCATCACCCGCGCCTCGCTGCAGTCCTATGACAACTGGGATAGCGCGCCGTACGAACCGATCGAAAAGGTGCTGCCCGTGCTTTCAGTGCAAAACGCCCCCGCACCAGTAAGTCTTAAAGAGTTCGCCGAACAGCTTGCGATTCATATGGAAAGTATCAAATGGGACTGGCAGCCGTCCACTGCTGACGGTTCGGTTGTCAGCGCGCTCGAGGTGCTCGTAAAAGCTTCAATCGAGCCTGATGGCGGCATGGATCAAAATTTGAATCTCAGTCCGGACCAGAAATACATGGGTGGCTACGAAGGCCTGTCCAGCCAGGCCATTCGGCACATGTTCTTTCGCAGCTGGTCGCCTATTGATCCTGTCCTTAGTTTTCACGTGCCCTTGCACGAGATGGGTTTTGCTCCTGATCGGGCTGAGCTTTTTTTCAATCTTGCAAAGCAGGCGAAAAAAGACGGTCACACGTTTTGGGCATATCGTTTCCTGGGTTGGGGCCTGCACTATGTGCAAGACCTCGGGCAACCCTACCACACCAGCCAGGTCGGCAGCATGCGGCTATTGCCATTTCGGGTTTTGCTGAGCGTAGGCCTTGAAGCGTTCATGGCTGAAACGCTGCGAATCGTTGGAAATTTTCATCTCTCCTTTGAGCAGTATGCCGACTTTCTCATGAATCCCGATCGGGATTCCCCGCTTGCATTGGCATTCAAGGTTCCTAAAGCTGACGAAGGCATGAAAATGGAGCTGGAGCAGAAAACAGATCTGCCCATCAACGACGGCGTTAAGCGCCTGGCGCTGGCAAGTCAGCAGCTTGCCCAGGCGGTAGTGGATGCCCAGATGGACATGATGGGGCCATTGCTGATGGCGCCCGAGATGAATCTGATCTCGAATTTTTATGACTCCAGCGGCAAGCCGAAAATTGATTTCTCGCTCATCGAGACCAGCACCATCCTGGCCGGACGCCGCACTGAAATGCTGTCGGTACTGGAACGTGCTTTTGGCAACACAGGAGTTGCCACCCGATGGTACGTCGATCGTTTTCGGACTTTGACGGCCGAGATGAGTAAGTAAGACCGGTTGCTGTCTCAGCTAGCGCTGGGTGCCTCTGCGGGAGCCGTTCGGGTTTCGGTTACTGCTGCAGTTGGAAACTGGGACGGGTTCGGTTTATTGGGATCAGGCCACGGCTGGTGTCGTGGGCGTTGATGGCGTGGAGGTTGTCGGTGGCGTGGCACCGGCTTCTGGCGGTGCTTCTTTGAGTTCCTTGTAGCCGCATTCTTTATTAGGGCACTTCAACATGAAGCCTTCACGCTTGGTGAATTTTTCAGTCAGAATCGGCCAGTTGCACTGAGGGCAGGGGCCGATGATTGGCTTGTCCCAGAGCGCATAGGTGCACTTCGGATATTTATTGCAGCCGTAGAACACGCGCCGGTAGCGCGACATGCGCATCGCAAGCTCGCCATCGGGACAGCCAGCGCCCGGGCATTTGATTCCAGTAGTGATGGTCTCAGTCGACTTGCAGTCCGGATATTTTTCGCAGGCCAGAAATTTTCCGAATTTCCCGGTCTTGATCAGCATGTCGGCGCCGCACTTCTGGCATTTCTTGTCGCTCTTTTCGCGAGGAAGAATGACAATCTCGCCCTGCTCGTCTTTTTTGAATTCGGCCGTGAACTTGCACTCCGGGTAAACCGAGCAGGCCAGGAACTGCCCCAGCTTGCCCCATTTGATCATCATCACGGCGCCACATTTTTCGCAGTGGTGCTTGGTGGGAATTTCCTGGTGCTTGATGTCCTTCAT
>JACQAW010000068.1 GCA_016194725.1 Deltaproteobacteria bacterium | reverse complement strand
GCCAGCCCACCTTCAACGTTCTCCAGACGGTCGTGAACGGCAACTCGACGCAGATCAAAAGCCTGTCGAGCAACGACACGACTCACAGTCTCGACGACGCGATCAGCTCGCTGCGCAACCTGCTCGACGCCGGAGTCTGCGGCCGCGTCACGAATCACAAATGTACCTTCAGCCAGGGTTACTCTTTCGGCAACCCGGTGTGGCAAATTCTCGTGACCATCACCGACGGCAGGTCGACTCAGGACTCGCGCATGTATTACAACGGCGACCAGAACGACGTCCTAAGCCACTTCCGCATGCTGCGTGACCTCGGGTACTGCAATCAGCCCGTACTCGCGCCGCCGCCGGCGCTCGTCGTGCCGGTCCCGCAGGTCGCCACCAAAGTTCCGGCCAAGTAGACCGTGACCTACGCCGTTATTCGCATCATTACCGCACGCCGACGGTGAGTCTCACCGTAGCCCCAGGCTGTAGAGTTACAGGCGGAGAAAGCGTGGGCGACGAAAATCCTTCAGGAATGCTGTCATCGCTTTCGGATGAAGACTCGGCCGAACCTGAAAGGGCGTTACCGGCGGCAACGGCTTGCCCCACAACTCCTGAACCGGAATCGGACGAAGATGAAATCGTCACGGCACCCGAAAACGTCTTGTCGGGTGCTTTGACCTCTTCGAGTCTGGCGCTCATATCAGCGGACGAAACCTTTGAGACCACGCCTGCCGATGAGGAGTTCGAACTGACCGAACGTCCCCCGCCGGAAGCCGAAGCGACGCGTGAGAAATTCTGGGTCGAGGCCACCATCATCTGTCCCGGACCAACCGACACGCCCGGCCCTCCGGTTGGCGGCGCCACTCGAACCGTTCCGGACATGACCACGACTGACGAGTCTCCTGAATTCTTCCCTGTGGGCGCATCAACCATGAACTCCGTACCGCGCACGCCCATGACGGCGCTACTCGTCGCGATGCTCACGTGGCCCCCGTCTCCAACATGATGCGATACCAAAAAACGCAGCTTGCCGTAGAGCAGCGTAAATATTCCTGTACGATTGACCCCGTCACCCAGCACATAGTCGCTGATTCGCAGGCTGCTCGAAGGTCCCAGATCCATAATGGACTGATCGGTGAAAAGTATCTTGGCCGACGAGCCGTTACCAGTGGAAACAACATCGCTCTTGAACAACTCGTCACCCGGCTTTACCGCGCGCCGGGGATCAAGCGACTTGGGCGCTGAACCTGCATCCGTGCCGATCTTCACATCGCCGTTGGACAGTACTACCCTGCCTGCTGTTTCCATGGCCATCGCGGGCGGTGGTGCGAGGGCAAAAAGTAGAAGTAAAACTGCCATAACCCTCCAAGTTTACTGACACGACCTGCGGTTCACGACCGAGTAAGTGCTGCCTGAGGAATCGTCCGCGGATCCCGCTGCAAAGACATTGCCGGAGTCATCGACATAGGCGGCCAAACCACTGGCGTCAAAACCGCTCTCGAATTGAAAATCCTCAGACGTGCCCCAGGTGCCCCCGCCGTCATCGCTCTTGCGAACGATGAAGTGGACGACGTTAGCCGAGTCTGTCGCCGAGCCGACCACGGAAATACCGCCGGCATTATCGAAGGCCAGGGCACTGGGACTGCTGAGCTTGCCCGCCGCATATTGAAATGAATCGACGGTTGTCCAGGTTGCTCCGCCATCGATGCTTCGGCGCGCGAACCAGTGTCCAGACGTCTCAAATCCCAGGGCAAAAATATTATCGGAGTCGTCCACGCCGCCGCCGGCTCCGAAGCTGGATATCGCGCCATTGAGCTGGAAGTCATCGACCGTAGCCCAGGTCGCTCCATTATCACTGCTGCTGCGAGTGACCAAATGGGACTTCCCGGCGACAATCGCGTTTCCCACGACGAAGATCACGCCCTGGGAATCGATGGCGATGCCGGTCGCGCCTGATCCCGATCCCGGGTTGAAGCTGTCGGCAGTCGTCCAGGTACCACCCAAATCCGAACTTCGTCGAACGGTCCAGGTTCCGCCGGCACTCGGGACGAGGCCTGCGACATAGAGCGTATCATCGGGCGCAACCGCCATGGCCATCGCGGAGTTGCTCGCCGTCGCCGTTACGACGTCGTCCAGCGAATGCCACGACTCACCGGAGTCGTCACTGCCGCGTACCAGCCAATGAAAATGACTCCCGTCTTCAGTCATTCCGCCGGCCGCGTAAACGGTGCCGTAGCTGTCACGCGCCATCGCCCGCACGCCGTCGCCGGTGGCTCCGGTCCAGCCACTGGGAAGAAAATCATCTGCCGTGCTCCAATCAGCGCCGCTCCCCGAGCCTTTGCGTACCATCCAGTGGGTCGCGCTGAAGTCGTCCACACCCGAGCCGCCCGCGAAAATATTGGCGCTGAAATCCTCGGTGAGTGCTTGCGTCAGGCCTCCCGATCCGGACGAGTCCAGGCCGAAGAGATCCATCAGCTCCGAAACGCCGGTAAGCTGACAGGCATCGCCGCAGCTGAAATCAGCGGGGGACCCCGAAAAACTGATGGGAACCTCGACCGACGTATCGTCGACAAGGTCCTGTGAGACACCACCGAGGAAAAATCCCTTGGACTCGGTTGCCGTCCCCCCGCACTCGGGTGGCAAAGGATACAATCCGTAGATATCGATGCCGCGACTCAGACCCGCCGTAACGTCGATGTCCACTGTGTCATTGCGCAAAAACGGCGGCGAGAAAGTGCCAAACCCCTTGTCGTTCATCGAGGTCAGCGAGCTGCAGCGGTCACTGAAGAGATTGTGTGATTCGACCCCGGCGCCGGTTACATTGACGGCAAAGCAGTTGAAGTCGGAAACATCGCTGAAACTATCGCCCGATTGGAAAAACATTCCTGAGCTCAGTGACCTGAATGCCTGCTCAAACAAATTTTGGCGCTTCTGAACGCCCGAGGTACGCTGGGACGCGTTTTTTACGCCAAGCAGCAGCCGCTTGGGCCGCGCGATCCCTTCGGGCGAGCACCCCGGAGCGACGGCGAGCATGGTCACCAGCGCCGCGAGGCGGGCCATCCCAATCAAACGGTGGCGATCTTTTGTATTACAACGAGTTCTTCCCTGAGCGGGCATGCTGCTCTAGAATAGGTGCTGCAGCTGCTTTGAGCAAGACCCGGCGCCTGGCCCATCCAGGCAAAATATTCTGGAGCATCCCTTTGAGCCTGGACGGAAATCTTCAAACCATTCTGCGCACGGCAAAAATCGCCGCGCTGCTCTTGCTTATCGGCGACACCTCCCGTGGCGACACGCTCCATGGCGACGCCGAAGTCCAACAAACCAAAGCTACCCTCTTTTACCAGATGCAGGATTACAAAAATGCGATGGCCGCGGTCAAAAGCATTCTGGCCGCCGACAGCGGCAATATACCGGCGCTGGAGCTGCTCGCTCTTTGCCTGCAACGGCAAAAAGACGAAACAGGCGCCGCCACCACTTACCGGCGTCTGATTGAGATCGGAAAAGAACCGCTCAAGCACTCTTATCGTTTTGAGCTGGCCACGATCCTGTTCCATCAAAAAAAACATGCCGAGGCCCGCCCGCTATTTGCCGATTCGGCGCAGGGCGGATTCAATCCTGGAGTAAGCCGGTTTTTCATGGGGCTCATTGATTTCGAAAACAAGCAGTGGAGCGTGGGATTCGCAGCTATTACGAAGCCACCGCGCAAGACGAGACGGCTCCCCGAAACACGGGCGAGGCGCGCTCCGCCCGGCCAATAGACTCCGGTGCGGGCAGTATCCGGCAAAGCGCCCTTAAAGAACTCAAAAAACTCGACCACGATTCGCGCTTCCTGATGCTATCGCTCCTTTCGCAATGGGATTCCAATGTGCAGGCCAATCCCGAAGACGTGCCGAATCCCGTGCCGCAATCGATGCAGCAGTCGATGAAGACGGTCATCAACGCGACCGGTATCGCGGTAAGCTCACCCACGCGTACTTTTCAATTCATCACATCGGCGCGATTTTTCGCCAATTATAACTTCAATCGCCTGACGCGTGACTTCGATTTCATGTCGGCCACGCCGGCTGTAATCGGGATGTACCGTCCCTATGCCCGGCTTAGCTACGGCCTGCGCGGCGAAGGCACCTATACGATGAAGAACACGGCCGACGTGGGCAACCCGAACGCGGTGACGATCTATCGAAGCTTCAGCGCCACCGGCGACATCGGA
>JACQAW010000462.1 GCA_016194725.1 Deltaproteobacteria bacterium | reverse complement strand
GCCCAGCCCCAGGCCCCCAAACGAAATTCGTTTCAGCCGAGTCACCTCGTGCCCGGCCGCCAGCATCAGCCGCCTGATCTCGCGGTTTTTTCCCTCGACCAGCTCGATCACCAGATGACTCTCGCGCCCCGAGCTTTTACGCACCGCCAGCGCGCTTGCATGCAGCAGCTCGCCCTCGTCGCGAATACCCGCACGCAGCTTTTCGGCGACCTCACCGGTAACTTCGCCCCGCACCGTGACGACATAGGAGCGGGGAACCTTATTGACGGGGTCGGTAATCCATGCCGAAAACTGGGTGTCGTTGGTCAACAGCAGCAGCCCCGAAGTCGCCAGGTCAAGGCGCCCCACCGGAATAACGTGAACCCCCAGCCCGGTGAGCAGCGAGTAAACCGTGGGCCGCCCCTTTTCGTCCGAACGCGTCGTCACCACGCCACGCGGCTTGTTCAATAAGATTGTCAGTGGCGCGGCAAGCTTGGCCCGCGTATCCCCGATCGTGATTTTGGCGCGCTCGGGCACGACTTTGAACCCCGGGTCGCGCACGGTGCGGCCGTTGACCATCACCTCGCCGGCCAAAATAAGAGCGCGCGCCTGGGTCCGCGAGGCCAAACCCAGCTTTGAGAGCGCCCGCTCCAGCGAAACGTGCCCCTTGCGCAAACCCATTGACCGCATGGTCAATGGGTTTACAATAAAAGCATGGAAATGAACATCGCTCTTCTGGTCATCGTGGGTATCGTCATCGCCATCGCGGTGCTCTTCATCTCGCTCTACAACGGGCTGGTCACTTACAAGAACCGTTATCAGAACGCTTACGCCCAAATCGACGTGCAGCTCAAAAGGCGTTACGACCTGATTCCTAACCTGGTCGAAACGACCAAGGGCTATCTCAAGCATGAGCGCGAAACACTCGAGGCGGTCATCGCCGCGCGCAACTCGGCTTATGCCGCGAGCAAGGCGGTGGCGGCGAACCCGGGCGATGCTTAGGCCATGAAGGCCCTCATTGCCTCGGAGTCGACTCTAAGCGGCTCAATGGGCAAGATGTTCGCGTTGGCCGAAGCCTATCCGGATCTGAAAGCCAACACCTCGATGAATCAGCTGATGGAAGAGCTGACCTCCACCGAGAACCGCATCTCGTTTGCGCGCCAAGCCTATAACGACTCCGTCACCCAGTACAACACGGCCCGTGAAACGTTCCCTACCTCGCTCATCGCCGGCGCGTTTTCGCCGGCAACGCTGTTCGTGGTCGAGAATGCCATCGAGCGCGAAAACGTGAAAGTGTCCTTCGCCTGAGCCGGCCCGGTCATGAATTTTTTTGAGCGACAGGACCACGCGCGCAGCAGAACCAGCACCCTGCTTTTGCTGCTCGCGCTGGCGGTGGCGGGCACCGCGCTGGCCGGGTACTTCATCACGAAGCTTGCGCTCATTCTTGCTTTTGCCGCCAATAACCAAAACGTTCGCAGCAGTGGGTCGCTTTTATCGGGCAGCTACCATTTGCACGCCAGCGCGAATTATAACTTGCGTGGAAGCAGCCCGACACTGACCGAGGTCATCGATCATTTCGCTGGCTGGTACAAGGACCCCTTACTATTCCTGATCGGCGCGGCGACTTTGGCATTGATTGCAGCAGGCACTGTTTTTCAATCTCTGCGACTGATGGGTGGCGGCGCCGTCGTGGCCAAACTCATGGGTGGGCGCCTGGTCGAGCCCAGTACTAAAGATGCAGACGAGCGCAAGCTGCTCAATCTGGTCGAAGAGATGTCCTTGGCTTCAGGCTCGCCAGTTCCAACGGTTTACGTCATGGATTCCGAGCAAGGCATCAACGCGTTTGCCGCGGGCCATACGCCCACGGATGCGACGATCACAATCAGCAAAGGCTGCCTGGTCCAGCTTACCCGCGACGAGCTGCAGGGGGTGATTGGTCATGAGTTCAGCCACATCTTCAATGGCGACATGAGCTTGAACATGCGGCTCACCTCGATTCTTTTTGGAATTCTGCTCATCGGCAAGCTGGGCATGGCGGTGACTCGTAATCTGCCCACCCGCTCGTCAAGTTCGGATCGCGGCGGCGGCGGCTACGTCATGGCGCTGCTGCTGTTTGGCGTATTGCTCTCGATTGTCGGGTTCACCGGATTCTTCTTTGGCCGGCTCCTCAAAGCCGCGATTTCGCGGCAGCGCGAGTTCCTGGCCGACGCGTCGTCAGTGCAATTCACGCGCAATCCACTGGGAATCGGCGGAGCCTTGCTCAAGATTCGTGCCGCTACCCAAGGCAGTCAGGTCAAGTGCCGCCATGCCGAAGACGCAAGCCACATGTTTTTTGCCGATGCCATAGGCAGCTCCTGGCTCGAGATGCTCGACACTCACCCATCGCTTGACGAGCGCATCAAAGCCATCAGCCCCGCGCTGGTGAACGAGACCGTGAAGCTTCGCTCCCCTGCTCCCGCAGCCTCCGCTGTCGGCACCCCGGCTGCGCGCTCAACGCTCGCCACGTCAGACTTTGATGGCCTGAGCCTGGCTACCATGGCCGGATTTCAGTCGCAGTCCCCGCTGATCCGTTCCACCCCCAATGCGGTAGTGGCCACGATTGGCACGCTGTCGCAGGAAAACCTGGACCAGGCCCGGGGCCTGCTCGATTCGCTGCCCCCCGGAGTGCGCGCCCTGACTCAGCTGCCGGACGGCGCGCGCGGCATCGTCTATGCTCTTTTCATGGAACCGCTCACGAGCGCCGCGCCCAGCATTCTTGAAAAGCAGCTTCAGCTTCTGGCCACCGCTGGCGAAAAAACTGCCATCGCCCACGCGCAGCAGATTCAAAAACTACTGCCCGTCATGGGTGACCGCTTGCGGGTGCCACTCGTCGACCTGTGCGTGCCGATGCTCAAACGCATGATTCCCGAGGGGCGCGCGAATTTTCTGGATACCATCACCAAGCTGGTCCACTCCGACAGCCGTGTCGATCTTTTTGAGTTCGCCCTGCAAACCATTCTGGTCCATCGTTTAAGCCCCACCCCCATACGTGCGGGCCGGGTAAAATTCAATTCGCTTCAGCCCCTCGCGGGCGACATTGCGCTCGTGCTTTCACTTCTGGCGTTTGCCGGCCAGAATTCGCCCACTGAGGCCCAGCCCGCTTTTCAAAAAGCGGCAGCCGAACTGAACTGCGGGACGCTTGCGATGGCTCAGCCCAAAGATTGCGTGCCAGCCAAACTGAATGCGGCATTGGCCAATCTGCTGCTTGCCGCGCCACTGGTCAAAGAGCAGATCATTCATGCCTTTGTCGGCTGCGTCCTGTTTGACGGCAAGGTTACCGTGCACGAAGCCGAAGTGCTGCGCGCGATTACCGAGTCGATGGATTGCCCGATGCCGCCCCTGCTTTCAACTGCAGCAACCGCGTAAGAGTCAGCTGCGCATGCTTCTCGCCAAAAATGTCGCCCGCCTTGAACTTGAGCCGCTCGGGTTCCAGCGACTGCTCAAAACACGCCACCAGGCGACCTACGTCATATTCCTGACTCAGGAGCTCAGGCAAGGTTACTCCCTGCGTTCGCTTTTCGAGTCGCTCACCAGTATCGCGCACGACCAACGCGCAATGAAAAATAGCAGGCGGTGAAAAGGGAATACCCGCCCACTGGGCCAACATCTGCTGAATTTCTCGCTGCTGACCGGCCACATCGGCTAAGTCGGCCCCGCGAACCAGCAGACGATAGCATCCATCTGCATCGTCAATGGCGCAAGCCCAGTTGTAAGCCGGCACGAACGACTCGCGCGCAGGCGCCTTGCCCAGTGCGGTTATGGGGCCCGTGCGCCCAACAATGAAATCGCCCACGCCGGTTTTGTTCTCACCACGAAAACGCCAGGCCAAGGTGACCAGCTTGCTCTCGGCAAAACTCGCGAGATCGCGGCAGCAGCCACTATATACCGCCTCTCGAGCGTGCGGTGCCGAGCTGGCTGCTTCAAGCGCGCGCCGCACGTCCTCGCGCGAACAGAAACAGGGATAAACGCGCTTTTCTGCCACGGCCCTCTCAAAAACTTCGAGATGCCGCCCGTGGCGTTGGCTCTGTACCACCACCTGGTCCGGGCGCAGCCCCAACGCCTCCAGCTCAGCCTGCTGGCGCTGCAATGCGCCGTCGACGACGCGAGGGGCATCGATATCCTCGAAGCGCACCACCCAAGGCACGTTCAGGTGTCGCGCCCACCAGTGGGATATCCAGGCCGTACGAAAGTTGCCGATATGAAATGCTCCCGTCGGCGACGGCGCGAATCTTACGCCCATGGACACTCATATTATCAGAGACGCACCGGCTGATCTGAGATATTTTTGATGACATGCCACTCGGACAACCCGTCAAACACCTGCTTGTCGACCTGGATGGAACGCTGCTGGGCAATCGCAGCCTGGCGCTTGGCGTGGACTTCAGTATGCAGGCGCTGGCCCGGCTGAAAGAGTATACAGGCTGGCGGCGGGCCGCCAAAATCCTGCTCGAGATCAATCAGGAGTTCGCCAAGCCCACGCGCGACCTGACCAACGACATTCGAATCGTCGAGCTCTTTTCAAAGCGCCTGCGCGTCGAAGCCGACGAAGGCCGCCGCATCCTGAAAGATTCGGTGGCGGTGATTTTTCCGGGGCTGGAAAAACATTTCTATCCCATGCCCGGCGCCAGGGAATTCCTGGACTGGGCCAAAGACCACTATACGCTTACGCTGGCGACCAATCCGGTGTGGCCCATCGAGATCATAGAGCTGCGCGTGAAATGGGCCGGCATCGATCCGAAAATTTTTAACGACATCACCCACATTCGCCGCATGAAGGCCTGTAAGCCCGCCCGGGAATATTACGAGGGAATCCTGACCTCGGACAATATGCACGCCGCCGACTGCTTGCTGATCGGCAACGACGTGAAGATGGACCTGCCCGCCACGCTTGTTGGTATTCGGGTTTTCATCGTGGGCAAGAACAAGGAAGTCACCCGCCTTAAGTTGGCTGGGGCAAAGGCTGATGCCTGGAAGGGCTCCTACGAGGGATTGCGGGCTTCGCTGCAACATCATCTGACAGAGTAAGCAGGTAAGGTCATCGCGCACGGCCGCGAACGGTGACGAGCGGTTGGACGGTTTTTGAAATGCGTGCCATAGTTGCGGCTATGGCCCCTCCTGCGCGCATCATCGACATGCACGTCCACTACTTTCCAAGAAAAGTTTTTGAAGCCATCTGGGCTTTCTTTGACGCCAACGGCAATGGCCTGTGGAATGTACGCTATCGGCTCGATGGCCAGGCGCTCCTCGACGAGCTTTGCTCGCAAGGCGTAAGCCGGTTCACCACCCTGGTCTATGCGCATAAGCCCGGCATGGCCTCGTCGCTCAATGATTTTGTGCACGCAGCGGCCCAAAACCATCCCGAGCTCATTCCCTTCGGAACGATATTCGCGGGCGATGGCGACCCGGCACGCGAGGCGCGCCGAATCTTCGAACAGCTCGGGCACAAGGGCATCAAGCTGCACCCGTTCGTCTCGCGCGAGCAGCTCGATGATGAGCGCTTCTTTTCGACCTATGAGCTTATGCAGGCGCTCGGCAAGGTGCTTGTCTGCCACCCGGGCTCGGGCCCTGGTTATGACGCACTCGATGGTGCCGCAAGGCTGCGCAAAGTGCTCAAGCGCTTTCCGCAGCTCAAAACCGTTATCGCCCATTGTGGCGCATTTGAGTTTGGCGATTACGAGGCGCTTGCGGGCGACTTCGAACATGTCTACTTCGACACGGCCATGAACTGCGTGCACGAGCCCACCTTCCCGCACAACTGCCCCGGGCACGACTTTTTCCTTCGCAACGCGGATCGCGTGCTT
>JACQAW010000461.1 GCA_016194725.1 Deltaproteobacteria bacterium | reverse complement strand
TTCCGCTTTAATGTTTAGCGTCCGGCCTGATTTGATCAGGCCGGGCTGGTTTCCCTTGTCAGGCCCGGCGGATACCGGTATCTTTTGCGCCCCTTTCGGCTAGGTAGCTCAGACGGTTAGAGCGCGGCACTCATAATGCTGAGGTCGGCGGTTCGATTCCGCCCCTAGCCACCAAATACCCCAATTACTTCAAGCGGCTGCAGGTGTAGCTTGGGCATACCGTTTCTTCAGTACCACGAGTGCGGGACTTTTGCGGGACTTATTCTCACAGACCTTGTTGGAAGCCTTAATCAGATTCGTAAGTTCCGCCGCTGAATAATGCGTTGTCATGCGTCCTGACTTGTGCCCCAACAAATCCTGCCGATCCTCAAACGACACCCCAGCGGCCCGCAATCTCCGCCCGTATGTGTGTTTCAGATCGTGGACCCGCACCTTCCGGAAACCCTCCGGACAGGCTTGACCCAGCGCTTCCTGATACTGCCCTGCAGCGGCTTCCCTGGCTCGCTTCCATGCGGAGTTGTAGATCCGGCCTACGCGCTGCCCCTTGTAGGTAAAGACATACTCGGGATGCTTTCCGCGAACTCCATCAATTACAGATTTAGCGACGCGATTCAACACCACAAGTCGATCTTCCCGGTTCTTCACCTCACTGCTTGGGATGAGGAAAGCCACCGTATCAAGTTCTGGTATCGGTAGTTCCCATTCCCACTTCAGGCCACAAACTTCCTGTTCCCTGCACCCAGTATTCACTTTGAACAGCGCCATCTGCCCAAGGTGCGGCGGTAGTTCCTCGAAGAGCAGCCGCTGCTCTTCCCATGAGAGCGGGTAGGGTTGCCTGGCATCTCGGAGAGACAGCAGCTTGATTTTAGGTGCCGCTGCTAACCACGTGATGCCGTGCTCGTCTAACCACTCCCCGGCGGCAAGGTTCAAAATGTGCCGCACAACCGCCAATGAACGATTGATAGTGGCGCTCTTTTTACCCTGTGCCTTCCTGGCTGTAATAAAACCTTGGACCGTACCGCTGTGAACACGATCCAGGGCCATACTCCCAATGAACGGGTCGAGCAATTTCAGATCTTGAGCATCCCGCCCGATACTGTCCTTTCCCGACTCGTTGAGGTGCTTCGTGGCCGCTTGCCGAAAAGTCCTCGTCGGCCTGACTCCGTACACCGATTCTTGCCGAGATTGGTCGATCCTTCGCGCCAGGTGTTCTACTGCTTTTTCGAGGTCCTCTTCGCCAGTGCTTTCGCAAAGGCGATGACCTCGGACTTGCTTGTCGATATGCCAGACCCCGCTGCGTTTGTAGAGGCCTGGTGTTTTTTTGCGTCCCATACTTGGTCTCCTATCAGGTGACCGGGACGCCCGTTGCGGGATTTATATTGATCCGCCCAGGCGTCTAGGTCAAGTCGGTCGAAGGCACGTCCTTGCTTACCGATGGGAAATTCGGTGAGATAGGAACGGACTTCAAAATTGAATCTGTTGCGGTCCATACCAAGATAAAACGGTGCGTCCCGCAAACGAATGAAGCGCGGCAACAGACGAGCGTAGTTGTCTGTGGATGCGTCTCGCTTGGGATCAGGTACCTTCGCTTCCGTGTCCGTTGAAACCCTTGGGTTGCCGGCGGCTGGGCTCTGATCTGAAAGTAATACGGTCTTGTTGTTTTGCGACATGACATTCGCACTCTGTCATAGTCGGAAGGGGGGCTGTTTTCGCGAAAGCGGGGTGCTATTCAGCTTGTTTTATGGCCTTTGAATTGAGCCACCCGCCAATCAGCCACCGCGCTCACGGGCTCACCGGGCGAAGAGCTTGGGACCGAAAGCTGAGAACTAAGGGCTACGGACCGCCGTATCGAGCGACTCGACACCCGTGGGCGCCACTGCAACGCCCCACGCGCCCGCGCTGCCCAAGTTCACGCCGCCTATCTGTTATACCTTCCGAGTCCAAAACAGTTCTGTCTTTCATGGCTCCAAACCATTGGGTGTAGGGGAGCGGCATTCCAAATCTTGTTCCTGGCACAGGAGAATTCGTCATCCCGGCATGGTGTAGGCCGGGAATTAGGTGTTAGGATTCCAACATAATTTAAGTAAGTGGATATCAAGTAACTACCACCGATTTATTGGTGTTTGGTGGCAACAGTGGGTATTAACAAACAGAGTTTACCCGGAGGCGGAACAATGATTGACCCCTCAACTCAAGCGCAGCTCAAAACGGCGATTGCCGAATGCATCCAAATGGACCAAGGAATTCTTGATGCATTGAGACAAGAGATTCGCCCACTGCGGAACCAAACGAGGCGAATTCAGCCGAGAGCTACAACATCGATTTCACTTGTTGGCACGGATGGAGGGAACAACCAACTCCAATTCGATCCCTTCCTAATTCAGCTTATTCGGGTTGTTGATTCGAGCAACAACGAATATTGCCTTGAAGCAGTCTCACCGACCACGCCTGTTAATCTACTAAGTCACAGACAGTTTAATGAAGATGGATCACCCATGACTGCGCTCGGTGAAGTGATGGCATTTCTCGGCGTTGAATCGTTATCCAAGCTTTCCCATATGATCCGCCCAAATGAAATGGGACGCCCCGTCTCGCCGAGCTGGGTTCAGGTCTATCGGGAGCTTGTTGAGTGGGCAATTTTATTTTCTATCCTGAAAAAGGACTTTGGCACGGACACGCTCATCATTTGCGATGGGCTACTCCGCAGCAAGGTTTTCGCCAGTGACCTGTTCCAGCGCCTTTTACAGGGGATCAAGCGTCGGATCGAAGACCAGTTCGTGCGGAATCGACGCAAGGTCTACCTTGCTGGCGTGGCAAAACACAGCAAGGTGCTCGCTCGCTACCGTCTTGCGATGGCGCTTGAGGGCGTCTTGCAGACTGACTACCCCGCCTATGTCGAGGTTCCGCGCGAGATCGAGGAGCAAGCTTACGTCTGGTCCGAATTTGCAAGGGGAGATGATCGGGCTGGCGAAGGTGGCGAGATCAATAAGTTCGTCGGCGGTAAGATGTTCCTGGTGAAATTCGGTGCCCATCGCCGTGACCCGGTGTGGCCAGTAGACGTTTTCACGGCCCAGAAGAATGACGCGCAGCTCATCCTCGGTTCGATGCTCGCTGACGCGATCAACGGATTTCCGGTTGCGCATTATCCGCGGTGCCTGCAAAAGGCCCACGAGAACGCCGCGCTGGTTGATTTCGACTTCGACATTCTACAGGACCATATCTACGAAGGTATTCGTGGCAGTCTGGGCGCGCAGTCGCATACGTTGGATGTCTTCCAACTTCAGGACGCCGATCCAGCGGCACGTCGTTACGGTTAAGGTAAGCATATAAGGGGGGTTGCAATGGCGGAGCTTGATTTGTTCCAGCGCGAGCATGTTGTTGGAATTTTTAGAGGCTTCCAGCAGGGGGGGCTGGAGTTCCACGCCGATCTTGTCTTGCCATACCGGAGCGACTTTCAAAACATTCCCATGCACGGTCAGTTCGTGTTGGTACAGCTTGAGACTCC
>JACQAW010000460.1 GCA_016194725.1 Deltaproteobacteria bacterium | reverse complement strand
GTTTTTCGTGCGGAGTGAAATAGGGCGCATACAGCCGAATGCGGTGCCGGCTGGCGTTGATGAGCCGCAGATGAGTGTGGAGCAGCCAGTTGCCAGGATCGAAGTAGGGGTCTTGCTGTATGGGATAGACGCGGGCCTGGCCACCACCGTCGACAAACTCGCACGAGCGAAAACTCTGCAAACCATACCTGCGCCCAATGATGCGCTCCAGGAGTTCGCCGGAGTACCAGCGACGTTCTGGGCGAATATCCATCCAGGCGACTCTTTTCCATTCCCGTTCGAAACGATAATGGAACCAGCAGGCCGCGGGCCCTGCGATGCGCACGTCCAGATCGTGCCAGTGCGTCGACTCCGGGCCGGCTTCGTCGTAGCTGTTGGCGTAATTGCTGCCGCCCAGGATCGCGACTTTACCGTCGACGGCCAGAAGTTTTTCATGCAGCACCCGGCGAAACTCAGCCAGGCCCCAGTCGAGCGGATGGTAGAACAGCACGCGTGCGCCACAGTCGCGCAGCTGTTTTACATGCCGCTTGAAGTGGCGCGAGCCGCGGCCGTCGAGCAGCAGGCGCACGTCGACGCCCTCGTGCGCCTTATCGCAAAGATGCTTTGCGATTTCCAGCGACGAGCTGTCGCGGTTGAGCTCGAAGGTCGCGAGGTAAATCGTGTTCACGGCGCCGTCGATCAGCGACAGTCGAGCTTCGGTCAAAGACTTGCCGTCATAAAGAAGCCGCAGGGAATGGCCGGGTAGCATGCGTGCATCGACCTTTTGCCCAAAGGCGAACGGGCTTGAGAGCAGCAGATGGATCAGGATTGTCAGAAGCACGATGCCCGGTGATTAACACGAATGCAGGGCAGCACGCCACTGCCTTGCGAGAAGACCATTCAGTCTTGGTCAGCCTTCCGCCGGGATTACTTGGAAAAACTGACCGAACGCAGGTTGATCTCGGCCAATGGGTTCACCACCAGTCCCTGCGTCGCCGGCGAAACCAGATAGCCAAACGACTCGGCGTAAAGCGGCACCAGTGGAACTTCGCGGGTAAGCAGGAGGTCAAGAGCCTCGTGTATCAGCTGACGTCGAGCGGGGCCGGCCGGCTTGCCTTCGATCGAATGGATGATGGCGTCATAGGACCCGTTTTTCCAGCGGCTGCTGTTCTCACCGGATTCTGAAAGCATCGATGCCAGCACGGGGTAGGCATCGGCATAGGCCGAGGTGCGGCTGTAGATGACCATATGGCCTGCGCCCAGATCAACCGCTTGAATCAGGCTATCGCGGGAAACCAGCTTCACGTCGATGTTCAGTCCCAAACTCTGCTTGAGCTGCGAGGCCAAAAATCCGGCGACCAGCGCATTCTCGTCCAAAGAAAGCACAATCAACTCAAGCTTGCCCAACGACTCCGGCGTGACGCCTGCCTCTTTGAGCAACGCGCGCGCGCGCGCCGGGTCCACAGGCGGCTCTTCGTTCTCAGCGAGGTCCTCTGACTTCAGAGGTTTGGGGCCCAGCAGCGCGTCGTTGACCCACTGGTCCGCGCGACCATACATGCCCTGTAAGTATTGCCCCAGGGCCGCGCGATCCAGCGCCAGTCGAATAGCCTGCCGCACCGGCCGCAAATTCAAGGGATACTTCGTGACATTGAAAAAAAGCGTGCGCGTTCTAAACATGCTCGCAAATCGAAAGGTGGGCAGCTGGCGAACCGCGCCGGCCTCTTTGAAATTCAACGGAATGGCAAAGTCGAGCTCGCCCGCCTTGAATTTCGCCACGGCCTTGGCATCTTCATCGATGACGCTGATTTCAACGGTGGAAATTTTGGGCTGGGGGCCCCAGTACAGTGCGTTGCGCTTGAGCACGATGCGCTTTCCGGCTTCATGCACGAGGGGAAAATACGGGCCCAGCGTCACGATCTTGCCCGGCTCATGCCAGGCGCGCCCGTAGCGTGCAAGAATATCCTGCCGCAACGGATACAACTGGGGCAGGGCAAGCACACTCAGAAAATCCGTTTGCGGCCGCGAAAGCGTGATCCCCAGAACGTTCATCGAAATGGCTTTGATGCCCACCGACGCGAAATCGTGCGTCGCGCCGGCATTGTATTCCGCGGCATGAACCACGTTTCTGAAATGCCGCGCCGACCCTTTGCGTTCCAGCGGGTCGAGCAGCCGCTTCCACGAGGTTACGAAGTCCTCGGCGGTCAGCGGCTTGCCATCGCTCCACTTCACCCCTTCGCGAACCCTGATAATATAATTCAGCCCGTCGGCGGATACCTGAACGTGTTGCGCCAGCGCCGGAACCGGCGCAAGTTTCGCGTCCAGGGTCATGAGCCCGTCCATAATGTTCGTGAAAATAAACCGGGTCAGGCCTTCGCCGGCCACGTTCCAATCGAAGCTGACCGCGTCGACGGGAATCCGGATGCGCAACGGGCGATCGCTTTGGGCGAGGACCGGCGCCGGGGAAAAAAATGCCCAGGCCGTGAGCATGCAAATCAAAATATGGCGAAGCACATCTCAATTGTAACTGAACTTCAGCGATGGGTGCCGCTACAATATTGGTGATGACTCTTTTTTTCGTCCTATGGGCGGTCAGATTGATATTTCACATCGGCGGGGCGGCGGCGGATCCATTTGTTCTGACCACCGATGACTGTTCGTCTGGCAGCGTAACCAATGGCAAGGTTACCTACTGCCAGAACGACGATGGCCCAATGGATGAGTTCAAAAACAAGGTGCTGGCGGGGCTTGACCCTAAATCGGATGCCAAATCACAGCTGGAATCTCACAATAAGGCCATGACTCGCGAGGCGACCGCGCTTTATACCCGCGAAGCTGGACAATGGAAGGCGGCTCTGGCCGAGCTGCCTTCGAAGGTGAAGTTTGCCATGACCGTGGCCGTTGACTCGCAGCCTGGCTGCGAGGGCAACAACGAGCGCAAGGGCAAGTCGTTTTGCGCCTGGAGGGCGCTCGAAGACATCAACGCGCAGCTGCTCCCGGCCCTGGTCTCAGATAAAGGCTGCGAGTCTATCACCGCCGAGCCGATTCAGCACACGTGCATTGGCGCACTCAAAGCCCGCTGCGGCAAGAAGGCCGATGCCCAGTGCCGGCTGAACCTGCGTGCCGAGCTGACCAAGGGAGCCGCGGGTCTGAAAGCCGCCGCGGCGACGTCTGCGATCGTGAACGGTGGCCACCGCTGGTGCCTGAATGCGTTTAGTGGCCTATCGTGCGGTGCCGATTTTGGCGCCGCTGAAAACGCCGTGCCGCTCGTGGCTATGGGCGAGGTGAGCTACGCCCACTGGGAACCCAAGACTGCCGGCGCCCAGGACCAGAACGTTTCCAGGAATGCAGTGAAAGCACCGGTCAAAGCCCAGCTAAAAACAGCAGAAAAGGTTCCACCAAAACCACTCGTGAAGACTCCCGTCGCGCCAGCACCACCGCCGAAGGTTGCCCAGCAGCAGCCACCGCCAGCAGTGCCCGCAGGTACGCCGCCACCGCCGGCGGCACCACGCGCGATTCCCGAGGGTAAAGACGATCCCAAAGCCCATCCCAGCATTCGCCACCCAAGCGATTCCGCATATGGACGCATCCTCGACAACTGCCGCCTGGGCTGGATGGACCTGCCCGAATACGAACGCAAGCTGCAGCCGTGGCAGGTTTGCGATCGCCTGCGTTCCAGCGAGCTGGGAGTTTTCACGCCCGAAATCGCTTATCTGCTTTCGAACGCCTCGATCGAAAGTTATATCGAGATTCTGCGCATGGAGGCGATCACGCGCTTTCTTCAAGCCAACCGCGACCTGACCGGCACCGACATCACGCCTGCCATGCTCAAAAACGGTTGCCCGGTTTTTGCGGGCGGCATCGAACGCTTTTCCAAACAGCCCATGCCCGGACCAGGCCTGCTTCAGGACCATGAGTATGGAAAAAAGATGCACACCGCCGCTGAACGCGCGGTGCGCGAGGTCAAGGTGATCAATACCATTCCCAGAATTCATAACACCCACGAAACCTGCAGCAACTCCGCGGGCGACGTCGATATCTGCCAACGCTATCATCGTGGCACTGCTTACTGCGATGAAGTCCTGAGTCGGCCGCGCGCCCGAAACAAGGAACAGCTGCTGCTTTACGCCGAGCGCGAGGATTTCTGGGCTGTCTGCAGCACGCCCCGTGACCTCGAATACGACGCGCTGAACGCCTACCGCGACGAGGTCACCAAAACGCTGCAAGATTACCCCGGCCTTGCCGCCGGCCGCGATGCCACCGAAAAGCCGTGGGATAAAACGCCGCCGCTGCTCGACAAGTTTCGCTGGGCCAAGGACGACGCGGCGGTCGATGAAGCCCTGGTCGCCTCACGCAAGCAGGTGTCGTCAGACCTGGTCGACGCCATCAATAAATTCTGCACCGAAATAACCCACGACAGCGACTGGCGGGGCCTGGTGCAGCTTTCGAACCTGACCGGCTCGGTGCTCAAGGAGTTCCCGGTTTTTCAGTCCCTGCAAGATTGTGCGGTCTGGCAGGACAGCGAGGACCAAAAGCTCAAGTCGTTCGCGAAAATTTTCACAATGGTGGGTTGCGGTGTGGCCACGCTGGCGTCGGCGGGCATTGCCGGCCCCGGCTGCGCGGTGCTTTTCTTCGGCGAAGCTTACGTGGGCTGGAAGGACGCGAAGAAAGACCTGAACTGGAAAACCTTGTGCATGCAGGCCAACGCCGGCAATCCGGGCTGGCAAAACACGGTCTGTAGCGCGAAAGACTACGCCAAGGCCGTCGACAAATACGACGCCGCGGTTACCGAGCTGGCCATCAACGGCGCGTTTGCCGCATTCGAGGCGGTGGGCATGGGCATGAAGGGCGTCGCGGCCATCTCAAAGCTTCGCCGGGCGGCCTCGCGGCTGCGGCCCAGCGAGCTGGGTCGCGTGACTAAATTTCTACAATCGGCCAAAACTCCAGAGGAAATCGAGGCGCTCTCGGAAAGCCTCGATGCCATCGGCATCGAGCGCGCGGCCGGCACGGGCCGCAAGGGCACCGAGGCGGTCGACGCAGCCATTGCCGATGCGCGCACGGTTCGTTCGGGCGGAGTCGAAGCCCGTTACGCGCACCAGCTCGAGGGCGCAACCGACGCCGAGCGGGCCCAGGGCGTGCGCACCATCGAGGCGCTCGAAAATGCGGGATACACCGAAGATGAAATCGGGATGATGCTCAATAAAGCCAAACAGGGGTGCCCGCTATGATTTTTCTCGTCGCGGCTCTCGCCTTGTTCTCGCCTGCCCAGGGTCACGCCAAAGCCTGCCTGTCCGACCGATACAAAGAGATGCGCGACCTCTACGAAAAACCTTTCGTGGACGGCGAAGGCAACCTCAAACCCGAATATCAGAAGCAGAACACGGAATACCGGAACACCGGCCAGCACGATGACAAGCTGGCCGGCCAAGCCGAAGGCCGGCGCGGCGGTGGCCGCAACGTCAAGAACAGCCCGCTGCCCGACGACGCCGAAGCGGTGTGGAAGCGCGCGTTTCCCGAACCCGGCGCAAACGGCAAAACCTGGTGGGCCTGGAACGAGGACTGCAAGTGTTTTTACCGCTACCAGGGCTCCATCAAGGGCGACAAGATGTGGGTCCACTGGAATGGAATGTCCAAACCCGGCAAGGGCGCGCGCGTTCCGCCAGCAGAAGGCACCGAGTTCTTCGGTGAAGGCGATGTGCCGAAATACGCCCGCGCGCGTCGCGACGCCATTGATGCGTATCGTGACGAGCTAGGCCGGCAGATCGAACGGGTGACCACGCAGTTCGCCGAGTCCGGCGACAAACCGGTGCGCCTCGTCACCGAAAGCGGCGAGGTGCTCGAAGGCAAGCCCGCGGGCATTTCCGAAGACCGCGGCGCGGTCTACGCCGAGGTCGACGTCGGGCCACCGCGCGGCAAGGTCAAAGTGCACATGAAAGATGTGCGCGAGATCGGGCCGGCCGGGGGCGCGCCGCCGGCGCCGAAAGTCGACGTAGGCTTTGAGAAAACCGACGTCGCACCGGCCAAGCCCGCGGCGCCTCCAGCGAAATCCAGCGAAGCCGGAACCACGGTCGACAAGGCCGGCGACCGTGGGCAGATAGGCCAGAGCAACAAGGGAACGGCTCCCGCATTCAGCCATGAGCCTGTTCATCTTGAGCCCAGTACCACCGAGATTTCGGGTGAGAAGGTGCACCGGCCGGCGATCGATTATCGCGCGCCTGACGTGGGGCAGCCCGCAAAAAAGGTCGCCGAATCAATGCTCGGCAAACCTTTGGGGGATGAAATCGGAGCTGGCGGTTTTCGGCGTGTGTACGACCACCCGGGCGATCCCGAGAAGGTCGTAAAGGTTTACGACCCCACGATGGGGCAGAAGAAATCCCCCCAGCTCGTGGGCGAGGCGCTGCAGCGAGAGCTGGGCTATGAAGAGCTGCTCCGGAAATTCGGGTTCAAGGTCGCTAAAATCGAACGCAACCCCGAGCTGCTCGAACGTGGCATCATCGTGCAGGAGAGAGTGCATGGCAAGCCGCTGGGCGAGCTGCTCGACCGCGAGAATCCGGGCCACATGCTCGATCCAAATCTGCAAGCGAAGTATGATGAATTCATGGCCCGGGCGGTGAAATACGAAAAAGCGCTGCTCGATGATCAGAAAGCTCATTACAGCTGGACCATGCTTGGGGGTACGCCCAGCTTGCCGGTAGGGCTGGATCTGGGCGGCGGGTTTTCGAATGTCTGGGTCAGTGACGCCGGCGAGTTTGTCTTGATTGATTGGTGATGCCCGCTGGCTTGAGGCTCAGTCCATCTGGGTTATTTTTTGTCGCGTTTTTACTGACTCAGGACACTAGTCCTTGATCGGCGTTTTGCCTTCGTCCTGTTTTTTGGGTGCGACAAACACGTCACCCCAGGGCGTCGGAACATACTTTGCGTTCCGCTGGTCCTTTTCGACCTGTTTGTTTAATACCTTGCCCAGCTTCTCCATAACGTATTTGCGTTTTTCTCTCAGGTCGGCAAGATGCTTTTCCCACATTGAAGATCGATACTCCTTGGTGTTGACGATCAGGTACACGGCAGGACACCGGCCCAAGGTGTCTTTTTCATGCTGTGTCAGCCGCTCATAGCACGAGCTGTTAAAAATGCGCAGGCACAGGTCGTTCGTGGGCAGCGGGCTCAGGTGCTCGTCGTCGGACACTGATTTTCGATTGCACCGCTTATCGAGCATGCGCGGGTACTCGGCTGGCTTTTCGCGCAGGTCCCAGGGCCTGGGCAGCTGAACCGGAGTGTCTTTTTCAATCCTGATGTTTTCGATTCTGGTTTTATCCAGCTCAATCTGGCGGTCGGCATCGTCGATGCCGTCGACGAGCTCGAAGCTGTCCGTGGTAGTGCTTTGCAGGGCGTGATCGAGCGGCGTATAATTGGCCGTAAACGGCGGAGTGCCGTCCGCGTTTTTCTTTCGAAGCCTCGACCTTTCGGCAGAGGCCGGATAGGCGAGCGCCATCGCTGCAATGGCCAGCATAAGAGCACCGGGCGTAAATCTGATATTTCCCCACATAAACCATCATTATACACGTTTTGGCTGCAGGTTTTTCAGCAGGGGGTGAGGCATTGATTTCATTTGGACATATGGCGAGCCGAACTTTCGGATCACATAATCGTGACGCGTCGAAGCAGATCAATGTCCTCGAGCACCTTGCCCGAGCCACGCACCACGCACGTGAGCGGGTCTTCGGCCAGCGCCACGGG
>JACQAW010000474.1 GCA_016194725.1 Deltaproteobacteria bacterium | reverse complement strand
GTGCCGCTGCTTCTGGGCTTTGACCCGCTCTTTCAGCTCATGCACGAAGAAGATGTGATTTCGAGCATCGTGCTGACCATCGAAAAACGAATTCGCGGCATTTACAATGTGGCAGGGCCGCCCCCGATACCGCTTTCGCTGGTAGCCAAGCTGGCGGGACGCCGAATTCTGCCTTTGCCGGAAATGCTGCTCAAGCCCATGCTGGGGCGTGGCGGCCTTCCGCGTCTGCCCGTGGGCGCCCTTTCACACATCAAATATCCCATCGTTATCGACAGCGGGCTGTTTAAAAAGGCCACCGGGTTTCAACATGAGTTCGACGAAACCGCGACGCTTCAGGCTTTTGCGCAAGCTTTTCCGGTCGAAGGCTGATTAAAGCGGCTGCCCCGGCCGCGTTTGGAGTAGCGGACATTACGCGCGACCGAGGCAGACACTGAAGTTCCAATCGAAGGCTCCATCCCCATGTAATCTTCAACTGGATGGTCGGCACTTTAGCATCCGCCATGCCTGGCGTCAACAAATACCAATTAGTCAACAAAATGATGTTTAAAAACAGAAAATAGAAAACTCATAGTTTTCTATCAAAAATCGTGAGTGAAATCGGAAACGAGGCAGCGCTCCTCGATTTGCGCTTTGCCATGGTCGACCTCGATGCATTGAACCGTCGCGGAATTTATTTCGGCAGGCTTATCGGCAGAATTCGTAATAAACTTTAATTATTTATCGCCTTTGTTTTCAAGGGCTGCTGGAAATTTTTTGCTCGGGCTGCCACCGCCAGTTGGAGTATAATCAGGCAGGTCAGAACGTTATTGGGGGTCTTATGGCCAAATCCAGTTTTCCGCTTTCGGTGCTGATTTTAGGGCTTGCCGTTTTCGCCTCGGGTTGCGACGGCACTCAGAAAAGCCAGGCAAGTGCCGGCTGCAAGGCAAACTACGTGGGCCGCGAAAAAGCAGCTTGCGACATGGGCGTGAACCTGGCCGACAAGGTAGCCAAAAAAGCCGACGGCAAGAGCTACAAGAAAAAATACGCCAGCGCGCTGGGCGAATGCCACCGGCTCGAAAAGCCCCTGGTTTCATGCTGCGTCAGCGGCGTGAACAAGTACCGCGCCGAGCTTGCGAAGCTTGATCCGGCCGCGGATAGGCAGATCGCGTCCACCAAGGCCGTGAAAAAGAATCGCGCGCCGGCTTCGTCGAACTAGTTTTCATAAAGCCAGGTTGTTCTAAGCGACCGCGATTTTGAATTCATTTTCCTGCATTTGGTGAAAATACAGCATGCTCAATTACGTAACATCATTGCTGAATTTTGAGCCGGTTGCCTAATCTTGAGCATATTAGTACAATATTAAGCACACTGATTCTCAAGGGGGTAGATGTATGAAAGTCCTGGTTATTTCTGGTTCGCACGAAGTGGTGGTCGCTCAGAATGAGCAAGATGCCCGCAGAGCCCGCGAGCAAATCACGTTTGATCGCGTGGTACGGCTGGATGAAGAACGTCCGGCTCAAAGCAACGTGGTGGCGTTTCCGGGCCAGACCGCGTCGCAAAATACCGATCTGAACGCGCAGGTGGACGAGCTTGAATCCAGGCTCATCACCGAAGTCATGGCCGCTACCGGCAACAACCAGATCAAAGCCGCGGCTCGCCTGCGCATCACGCGCGGCGCGCTTCAGTACAAGCTCAAAAAGTATGCGGCCAAGAAGCTGCAGCAGGCTGCCTGAGGCCTACTGAAACATCTTGTTCTCAACGCTGCTCAAGGCCTCTTTAATAGAGGCCTCAAGGCCTTCGTGGTTCACTCGGCCGCTGGATGTCAGGTACAGCGCCGGCGCCAGCTGCTGAGTGAACTCCTTCTTCTTCTTGTCCACGCCGAATGAAGCGGCGGTGACCTCGAGCTTCTTAACCTGAAAAACATAGCTCACGTGCAGCTCTTCGCCTTCGAAGCGGAAATACACCAGCACGTGGTCAATCGATGCGAAGCCTTGCGACGAGGGTGGCGTAAACTTGGCCTCGACGCGCCCCTGGCTTGCCTTCGTAGTCTTTAAGATGAAACGAAACTGGATATTGAGAGTCTTGAGATACTCCTGAATCAGGGAATACGCATGAACGTTGAGCTCCAGAGCCCCCAGCTGCTCGGGAGTGTTGCCGCAGCCATAGAGGAGGAAAAGGCTGTTCAGGTTGTCGGTAATGGGACAGTTGCGATCGGTTTGGAATTTCCAGTCCAACGACGCCTGGCTACCGGGCTCAACTCTTCCGCCTGCGTCCATGAACACGGACTCCTGAATTTTGAAGGCGCCGGCCTGCCTCTGGCGAACCTTGCTTTGCTTGCCCATGGCCAGGTGCACGCCCATCTGGGCCAGCGACGCGGCTTCCGGGCCATGATTTTTCACGACCAGGGTTCCCTTGACGGCGTCGCCCTGCGACCAGGTTTCACCTTCAACTTGCAAATTGAACTCCAGCGGTCTTTGAAAAATCGTGCCTTTCATGGATCCTCTTGGCCCCGACCTTAGCTCGGGTTTAGCGCGTAATCAATTGACGCAAAGCGTCTTTTTATGCTAACTGGCGCCTAGGGGGCCAGCCACAAATGCGTATTTCGACTCTTCTTTTGCTTACAAGCGCGTTCGCCATTCCCGAGGCGTCCGCTTATTACGGCCGGCACTCGACTGAAGCCCAGCTGCTCTTCGAAGCGACGGCCGACGTCGTTCTGGCGGGCAGCCCCACGGTGGCCATGCTCAACGGGCAGGGCGGCGCGCATGATGCTGCGCTGGCGCGGGTCGATGAGCAGATTCAGCACCTGATGGGCACGTTTCAATCAGAATCATTTAAGTCAAAGTTCCCGTTCCCGGGAGTGCTTGGCGAGTATCACCAGATTCGTTTCATGAAGATTGAAGACGGCAGCGCCGAGGGCCGCAAGCTACTCACCTACCGTTATTCCGGAAAAGTCGTTTTCAAGAAAGAAGCCTTTCGCGCAAACGACGTGCGCATGGTGCCCATCAATTTACCCTTGGCACCGGACCTGATTTACGCGCTGGGCGTGAAGGGCGACAAGAACCTTTGCACCGACGAACATTATAACAGCGAAGGCGACTTCTGGTATTTCTGGGACCCGGACATGGACGGCTGCCCCCTGAGTGGCGACACCCGGAACATCGTACGCATCACCGGCAAGCTGACCCGTCTCGAAAACACGAAGCTCACTTACCCCGATTACGAAAAGCTTTACGGCAATAACGGCAACGGCGCCAACTTCGATATCGCCGTGTTTTTCGGTTATATCGACGAAGTCGAAAACCTGCGCATGCACAACCGCCGCGACGATGGCGCCAAGGCCATGCGTTTTCTGGAGGCTGAGCTGAAAAATCAGGGCTTCGAGCTGGTTGAAAAGAAAAATGCCTTTCGGGAATACCGCAACGGTCGCGTCGTCGAAGGCATCAACTACCTGCGCCGCTATCAGCGCCACGTGAGCAAGTTTGGCCACGACGTCACGGTGCGTGTGCAGATTCTGCTGGGCGACACCATGATCGGGTCCAAGGACGAAACCTTCCATCGTTATCTGATGCCCGCTTTTCGCGACGCCGACGTGGTGGTCTATGACGGCCATTCGGGGCTGGGCGGCAACCTGGATCTGGGCTCGTTGCCCGATATCGAGTTTCGGGCCGACAAGTACCAGCTCTTCTTTTTCAACGGCTGCAGCTCATACCCTTACTTCAATGGCAGTTTCTTCAAAGCCAAGGGCGGGTCTGAAAATCTGCAAATCGTGACTTCGGGTCTGCCCACGATCACCGATTCGGCCGGTCCCAATGCGGTCACATTCATTCAAGGATTCCTGGATGGAAAGACTCTCAGCTTTCAGACCATGCTTTCGCGGCTTGAGGTTTCAAACGGCGACAACGGCACCTATCTGACTGGCGTGAACGGCGATGAGAGCAGCAGCTGGCATCCGTAGAGAAGCTGTTTTTCGGCTGAAAACGTGTAAGTTCTCGCGTTCGAAGTGACACCGGTGTCGCGCAAATAGTTGAGTAAAATATTTTAAGTATGTGAAACCACTCCCTCTGATGGTGGCACGAAACATGCTGATGTGCCGTTTCGTCCCATCACACACACTTTAGTAACTTTGAGAGAGAGAAAAACATGTTCAGAACTTTAATGTTATCATTGGCAGTTGGCGCGCTCGTTGCGTCACCCGCGCTTGCAGGCGGTCGTGGCGGAAGCAGCGGCGGAAGCTCCTCGCACAGCAGCGGCGGAAGCTCCTCGCACAGCAGCGGCGGAAGCTCTTCGCACAGTAGCGGCGGAAGCTCCTCGCACAGCAGCGGCGGAAGCTCTTCGCACAGTAGCGGCGGAAGCTCCTCGCACAGCAGTGGCGGAAGC
>JACQAW010000444.1 GCA_016194725.1 Deltaproteobacteria bacterium | reverse complement strand
TCTTTTCGAACCCACCCCGGTCGCGCACGGCTCAGGACAGGCTGCGGTAGGGGTCATCGGCCAGGCAGCGAATGTCTTCGCGCAGCTTCAAAGGCGCATGCGGACCGTTGCCCAGCTGGTCATAAAGATAAGCCCAGTGCGACTGCAGCATTACCTTCCAGTATTCCTCGTTGGTCAGATGGGACAGGTCGGCCTGCAGCTTGGTCAGCACTTTTTTGACACCCGACTCCCAGCAGGCGCGCACCAGGTGGTGGTGATCGATCATGTAAAAGTGTTTGTGCGGGCTGAGCACGACGGGCACGGGGTGCTCATCGAGATAATCCTCGATTTGCTTTTCCTTCATGCCGCTGATTTTTTCCACTTTTTTTGCGACTTCGCGCATTCCCAGGGCGAACTGGGTCGGCCGAAGTTCTGTGACTTCGCGTTTCATGGCCCCTATCATAGAACAATGGCAGGCCGGCTAGGAGGCTTTTTTCTGTTCTTTCGCGAAATCGAGCACAACGGTGCTATCCCCCGGGCCGGAACTGGCTGGCGCCGCCCCGCCCTTGCCATCGGCGTTTTCCTGACCCGAGCCGGCCGAAACGCTGGACGAGGCATAGGAAAGATTTCTTTGAAAATCATTGGCGTTCGTCGCCGCTTCGAGCGCGCTTTCGAGCGACACCACGCCGGCCGTATACAGCTCGGCCAGATGCTGGTCAAAGGTCTGGCCGCCTGTCATTTCGCGCGACTTCTGGATGTATTCGTTGATCGAGCCGGTTTTTTCGGAGTCCTCGATGCATTCCTTGATACTCGTGTTCACCACCATGATTTCCTGCGCGGCAATCAGGCCCTTGCCGTCATTGCGCTTGAGCAGCCGCTGGCTGATGGTCGCCGCCAGATTGTCGGCCAGCCGCTGGCGCACCATGCGCTGCTCTTCGGGTTTGAATACCGAAATCAGGCGCCCTATGGTCTTTGCGGCGTCCTGAGTGTGCACGGTTGAAAAAACCATGTGGCCCGTCTCGGCCGCTTTGAGCGCAATGTCGATCGTTTCCGGATCGCGCATTTCGCCCACCAAAATAATGTCTGGGTCCTGGCGCAGGGCCGAACGCAGCGAGCCCGCGAACGTATTGGTGTCGGGGCCCACCTCACGCTGAGTAAGGCGTGATTTTTTTGGCGTGTGGATGAACTCCAGTGGATCTTCGATGGTCAGGATGTGCATGCCGAAGTTGGCGTTGATGTAGTCAATCATGGCGGCCAAAGTCGAGCTTTTGCCCGAGCCCGTTGCGCCAGTGAGCAGCACCAGGCCGCGATGCGTGCTGGCGATCTTGCGCAGCACCTCGGGCATTCCCAGGTTTTCCAGGCTGGGCACCGTGGCGGGAATCAGGCGAAGAATGGCGCCAAGCTTTGCCCGATGACGAAAGATGTTGAAGCGAAACCGGCAAAGGCCGGGCACCTCGAAAGAGCCGTCGTAGTCTTTGACCTCGGTAATTTTTGCCAGGATGGCGGGGTCTTTGACCATGAGCTGGATGGCCACCTGCATATCGGCCTCGGTAATGGCCGCGGCTTTGACCGCAATCAGATCGCCCTTCACTCGAAACGCCGGCGCGCTGCCTGGATGCAGGTGTATGTCGCTCACTTTGTGCTTGAGCGCAGCAGCAAGAAGGTTCACGAAACCCTGGGCATCCATTAAGGAGTCTCCTGTTAAACCTATTCGACCGGCTTGCCGTTATTCTTTAATAAGGGGGGTCCTCTGGTCAGGCTGCTCACTACAGTCCTTCTACTGCTCAATACGGCGTCGGCGGCCCAGCTCAAAATCTCGTGTTTTGAGCCACTGGTCGAAGCCGGCTGGCAGCCCGCCGCCTACAACCACATACTCGAGGCCGCCGAAGGCGGCTACGAGGTCCTGCTGCCACTCTCAGGGCAGTCCTTCAAGGTGGTGCGGGTGGACTCGCTCAGCCGCGCCCGCCTGCTGGCGCGGTCCATCGAAAAGCCCCTCGACCTGGCGGCCATGATTGCCGCACGCACGCCCGACCTGGAAGAGCTGCTGCGTATCTTGCGCGATTTTCACGGCAAGGACAGCGCCATTTCCATCACCGCCCGTACCAAGGAGCCCGAAAGCCTCAAACGAAAAGTATTCAATCGCGTCAAGAAACGCGGCACGTGCCATTCACGTCACCGTACGCACGCTTGCTGGCGCCGTATTCGAGGTCCAGGTCATGACCCGACGAATGCTGGCCTGGGTGGCGTGGAACGCCAAACGCGTCTACAAGCCCAGCGTGAGCGAAAGCTCGCCGTATTTTGCGCATCTTCGTGAATATGACCGCGAGGTGGTGGGTTACCTGAATGCGCTCGACGACGGCCTGCCTGACTTGCCGGCCCTGCCCAGCGCGAGCCGGCATAATCTGCAGGCAGCTGACGAGTTCCCACCAGAGCAATTGAAATAGTTTCGGAGTAAATTCCGATAAGTACTCCATGAGTCGGGCAGTCTTTTTCCGCGCCCTTGCATCACTCGCCCTTTTTTTTATCGCTTCACCAGGCGCGATCGCCCGTGAGAGCGCGTTGGCAGATCTCGGATTTCGTGCCCGATTCAGCGGTCTTTATGGCAATGTGAACTATACCTCGGCTTCGGTTACCTCGAATTCGACGACCGCCATTGGCGGCACGGAATGGGGTGGCCGCGTCGAATTGGAAAAATGGTTCAACAACCGTCTGGGCATGCTGTTCGAAGGCGAGCATATTTCGGGTGACCTGAATACAGGCACGGTCGAAAGCTTTCATGGAAAGCCTCTGGCTCAGCAGCAGGTATTCGGAGCACTGGGCCTGAAGCTGCTCGGCAGCAGCAACAGCAACGCCTCGGCCAGCGAGCTCGTCGTATTTGCCGGTCCAGGCATTGAATTTTTCTCGGACATGCGCAGCTATACCGGGAAGAATTTTTACGACCTGGCCCGGGTGAATGTTTTTGGTGCCAGGGCCGCGGCACGCGCCCGGATCGCTTTTGACTCTCATGTCCTATTTGAATTTTCCGCGGCAGGCTTCACGCCGGTCTCGCTCCTCGGTCAACCCAAGTCTGTACTTCAAAGACAGGGCACGCGCTGCCTGCTCGGCACCGTGTCTCTCGAATATCTCTATGATTCTGGAGTCGGTTTTGGTGGTGGCTATTTCTACGAGATCAACCGCCTGGAATATCAAAATACCTCTGACCTGCCGGCCGATACGGTTGACTTCAATGTCAGTGCGCCATTCGTATTCGTAAGATTTGGTTTCTAGAACAAACCTCAGCAAATCATCCCCAAACTGTTAAGTCTTGCTCCCACCAGGAATCCGCATTTCCAAAAAAATATAAACTATTGATATCATATAATAATTAACACTTTTTTCGGACAACATTTGCCCGACAAATCAGTTCTAAAATTTACACTGGGAAGTTTTCCATCCTTATCAACACACGGAAAAGTGATTACCAGTGAAATTACGTGGAAATATCAAATTTACCTCAGGCATAAAGACTCAAGAAGCTTTCTTGTATCTTATGATGAGCCTCGCTCTGACTTCTTGTGGTGGTGGAGGCGGCGGCGGCAGTGGGGGCGGCGGTGGACTTTCCGGTGGTGGTCCTGGCGGCGGGCCTGCACCTGCCCCGATCAATCCTCTTTTAGCCATAAGCCCGGCAAGCCTGCTTCTGGTCGTGAACAACGTATTCAGTTTTTCGGCTTCGGGCGGTTTTCCAACCTATTCCTATTCGCTGGTGTCTGGCGGAGGCAATATCGACAGCCGAACAGGCCGGTACTCCGCACCGGCATCACCGGGAAGCGCCGTCGTGCGGGTATTCGACTCCACCGGCAGTTCAAGCGATGCCACCGTAACCATCAATCCGGTATTAGCCATCAGCCCGAGCAGTACGAGCCTGTCGATCAATACGTCGACCAACTTTACGGCAACGGGTGGCGTTCCGCCTTATTCCTATTCCGTCTTTACTGGCGGTGGAACGATCAATGCCGCAAATGGCAGGTATGCGGCGCCTTCAGCGCCGGGCACCGCAACGGTTCGTGTCACCGACGTCCTGGGCAACACCAGCGACTCTGCCGTGACCATAAATCCCGTATTGACCATCAGTCCAAGCTCTAAAACTCTCGTCGTCACCACGAGCTTCACGTTCACCGCGACCTACGGCACTTCACCCTACGTCTTTTCAATCTTCTCTGGGGGCGGCACGATCAACGGCGCAACCGGTGTCTATAACGCTCCAGGCGCCACCGGTAGCGCAACCATTCGCGTAACCGACTCCGTGGGGGCTGTCAGCGACGCCGCGGTAACCATCAATCCGCCGCTTGCAATAAGCCCCGGGACGAAAACCCTATCCGTGAACAATACCTTCACGTTTACGGGAACTGGCGGCGTGCCCGCGTACAGCTATTCGGTTTTCGCGGGCGGCGGCAGCGTCAATAGCACCAACGGCGTTTACACAGCCCCGGCAAGCGCGGGCACGGCGACCCTGCGAGTCACGGACTCTGCTGGCA
>JACQAW010000443.1 GCA_016194725.1 Deltaproteobacteria bacterium | reverse complement strand
CGACGTCGCCTTGATGTTGAAACAGGTAGGCGCGGTTTCGCTTGACGCCTTTATTAGCGCCACGGTTCCCGGTCGAATTCGACTGAAAAAGGACCTGGACTTGGGGGCCGGCCGTACGGAGTTCGAGACGCTCAAAGAGTTGCGTGGAATCGCCGAGCGCAACGAAGTTTTCAGATCTTATATCGGAATGGGCTACTCCGGCACCGTTACGCCACCCGTGATTCAAAGAAATATTCTCGAAAATCCCGGCTGGTATACCCAATACACCCCTTACCAGGCCGAAATCGCCCAAGGACGCCTTGAAGCGCTACTTAATTTTCAAACCATGATTAGCGACATGACAGCCTTGCCGGTGGCGAATGCCTCGATGCTCGACGAGGGTACCGCGGCGGCGGAAGCGATGAGCATGTGCTTCACCCTAAAGGGTCGAGACACCGGGCGAACGTTCTTCGTGTCTGAGAGCACTCATCCGCAGACAATCGCAATTATTCGCACGCGTGCGGAACCGCTGGGAATCAAAGTTATTGTTGGTGACCACCGGAAATTCGATTTCAAATCCCCAATTTTCGGGGCTCTGGTTCAGTACCCCGCAACTGATGGGACTATTCATGATTACGCCGCGTTTGGATCGAAAGTCCACGCCGCCGATGCTCTTTTCGTCGTCGCGGCCGACTTTCTAAGCCTGGTTTTGCTGAAGCCGCCGGGCGAGTTTGGCGCGGATATCGCTGTGGGCAACACGCAGCGGTTTGGTGTTCCAATTGGATACGGCGGACCACACGCGGCGTTTTTGGCCGCAAAGGATGAGTTCAAACGTCTCGTGCCCGGTCGCCTGGTTGGGCTTTCGCAGGATGCTGATGGCAAGCCCGCTATTCGTCTGGCATTGCAAACCCGCGAGCAACATATTCGACGGGAGAAAGCCACGAGCAACATCTGTACGGCACAGGTTCTGCTGGCGGTGATTTCCAGCATGTATGCGGTCTATCACGGTCCCGAAGGCCTCAAAAAAATCGCTGGTCGAGTTCATTTGCTGACTAAAGTGCTTGCAGAAGGACTAAAACGCCTTGGCTTTACTCTGGAGTCGGAGGCTTGCTTCGACACACTTCGAGTAAATCTTGGTGGTGTGAAAAAAGAGGATGTCCTGGCAGCGGCAAAAAAGCAGAAAATCAATCTCCGGGCGTTTGATGACAAAACGCTTGGTATTTCGCTGGACGAGACCGTGTCGGCTCAGGACTTGCGCGACATCATTCAGATCTTTGCTCGAGACACCCAAGTGCCGTTTAGTCTTGATGAGCTGACGGGCGCGCGTGCAGCCACTATTCCACACGTGTTGGAACGGAAGAGCGCATTCCTGACCCATCCGGTTTTCAATACCCACCGCTCCGAAACCGAGTTGCTGAGATATGTACACCGGCTTCAGAATCGTGACCTTTCGCTGACGACCTCGATGATCCCACTGGGGTCGTGCACCATGAAGCTCAATGCCACCGCCGAAATGTATCCGGTGACCTGGCCAGAGTTTGGCGCAATTCACCCGTTTGCTCCGCTCGAGCAAACGAAGGGTTACCAAATGCTCTTTAACCAGCTCGAAGGCTGGCTTTCAGAGATCACGGGGTTTGCCGGCATTTCGCTGCAACCAAATGCGGGCTCCCAGGGCGAATATGCGGGCTTGCTGGCCATTCGCAGGTATCACCAAAGCCGCGGCGAGGGGCATCGGGATGTTTGCCTGATTCCGCAGTCGGCACATGGAACCAACCCTGCCAGCGCGGTGATGGCCGGAATGCGGGTCGTGGTGGTGCAGTGTACGGTAGACGGCAACGTCGATTTGGGCGATTTGCGCGCCAAAGCCGAGCAATACTCTCGTGAACTTTCGGCCGCGATGATTACCTACCCGTCCACTCATGGTGTCTTCGAAGAAACCATCACGGACTTCTGTGACATCATTCATAACAATGGCGGACAGGTTTATATGGACGGCGCCAATATGAACGCTCAGGTTGGGCTTTGTCGTCCGGGCGATTTTGGGCCGGATGTATGTCACCTGAACCTACATAAGACGTTTTGCATTCCCCATGGCGGTGGAGGGCCGGGAATGGGCCCGATCGGGGTGAGGGCTCATTTAAAGGCGTTTCTGCCCTCGCATCCTGTTGTCAGCATGGGCGGCGAGAAGGCCTTGGGGCCGGTGTCGGCAGCACCCTGGGGCAGCGCAAGCATTCTGACGATCTCCTGGGCTTACATAGCTATGATGGGGGGCGCAGGCTTGAAGCGGGCAACGGAAATAGCGATTCTGAACGCCAATTATATGGCCAAGCGACTGGACGCCCATTATCCCGTTCTTTATAGAGGCACTGCTGGCCTGGTCGCACATGAGTGCATTATCGATCTCAGGAAGCTGAAGACGACTTCAGGGGTTGAGGTCGAGGACGTGGCCAAGCGCCTTATGGATTATGGTTACCACGCCCCGACAGTCTCGTTTCCGGTGGCAGGTACCATGATGATTGAGCCGACGGAGAGCGAGTCCAAGGCAGAGCTGGACCGGTTTTGCGAAGCCATGATTCTGATTCGCAAGGAAATCGCAGAAATCGAGGAAGGCAAAGCCGATAAGGTGGACAACGTCTTGAAAAACGCGCCCCACACAGCGGAGCGGGTTATTCAGACCGAGTGGAAGCACAGTTACTCCCGCGAAAAGGCGGCTTTTCCGGCGCAGTGGACCCGAACAAACAAATTCTGGCCAGCCGTCGCCCGAATCAACAACGTGCTGGGCGACCGCAACCTGATTTGCACTTGCCCGACCACTGAGTCTTACGCCTGACTATTTAAGGTCCTGGACAAAGCTGGTGTACTTCTGCGCGTCCATAAGGCTTTTAAGGGCGTCCTTATTGGCAAGTTTCACGCGGATCAGCCAGCCGTCCTTGTAGGCAGAGCTATTGACCAGCCCAGGCTCGCCCGTAACGGCACTGTTGGTGTCGATGACTTTGCCCGCCACCGGACTGAAAAGGTCGCTAACGGCTTTGATCGACTCAACGACGCCAAACGTCTCATGTTCCTTGAGTTCGCGGCCAATTTTTGGAAGTTCAACGTAGACCACCTCGCCCAGGGCTTCCTGCGCGTGATCGGTAATGCCAATTGTGACCGTATCGTCGGCGCCAGGCTGGGCCCACTCGTGGTCTTTGGTGTAAAGAAGGCCGTTCGGAAATTCCATTGTTATCCCCTTAATATGGCCGTTTGTAGAACGGCGTTTCCACGATTTCGTGGGGAACGCGTTGCTCGCGGACCACGACATCCAGTTTAGTGCCGATCGCATTCAAATTGCGATCGACGTAAGCGATAGCGATTCCATATTTTAGACAAGGCGAAAGCGTGCCCGAGGTTACAACCCCCACCGGGGTGCCCGCTGTCTCAACAACGTAGCCTTGGCGCGGGATCGCCTTGCCAAGCGAACGAAGTCCAACCAGTGAGCGTCTAAGGCCACTTTCTTTAAGAGCCACAAGAGCTTTCTTGCCGATGAAACCGGGTTTGTCGAGTTTGACCACCCAGCCAAGGCCTGCCTCGAGTGGATTCAGGTCCTTTTCAATTTCATGGCCGTAAAGCGGGTATTTCATCTCGGTGCGTAACGTGTCACGCGCGCCAAGACCACATGGTTTGATGCCATGCTTCTGGCCCTCGTCCATCAGAGCGCTCCAGATGGCCGGTCCGCTATGCCAGGGTACGTATATCTCAAAGCCGTCCTCGCCCGTGTAACCTGTTCGAGCGATGATGGCTTCTTTATCCAGCACGCGGCCCTGGCGAAACCAGTAATACTTGATGTCAGCCAAAGGGGTGTCAGTGAATTTCTGCAAAATCGGTTGCGCATGCCGACCCTGAATTGCGATCTGCGTATACTCCGGGCTTACGTTTTCGACGCTGACGCCCTTGGGTGAATGGTTTTTGATCCACTCGTAGTCTTTCTCGGTATTCGATGCGTTGACGCAGATGAAGAAGTCCTCGGGCCCCATGCGGTGGATGATAAGGTCATCGACACAGCCGCCTTCTTCGAAGCACATCACGGTATATTGAGCCTGGCTGTCTTGAATCTTTTCCACGTTGTTGGTGACCAGCCGGTTCAGAAACGCCAGCGAGTCACGGCCACGCACCCGAACTTCGCCCATGTGCGAAACGTCAAAGAGGCCCACCTTGGTACGGCAGGTTTCATGTTCGTCGGCAAGACCGGAATACTGCACCGGCATGTCCCAGCCGCCAAACTCGACCATCTTGCCCTTTAGCTTTACGTGCTCGTCATAGAGTGCGGTTTTCTTGGCCATACTTAAACCTCATCCATTATATTTTTCCGCATAAGCGCGGCGCGGACCGTGTTTACCATGAGCATGGCGATCGTCATTGGGCCGACACCGCCCGGAACCGGAGTGATGGCCGCGACTTTTGGGGCAACGGCATCGAAATCAACATCGCCGCACAGCTTGCTCGCTTCATTGCGGTTAATGCCCACGTCTATCACCACCGCGCTTTTTTTCCAGGGCAGGTTACCCGTCATGAACTTTACGCGGCCAATAGCGGCAACGATAATGTCGGCCTCGGCAACGCAGGCGGCCAAATCGCGCGTCTTTGAGTGAGCCGTGGTAACGGTTGCGTGCGAGTGCAACAGAAGCATTGCCATGGGCTTTCCGACGATGTCGCTTCGGCCCACGACCAACGCATTTTTTCCGGTGATTTCAATTTTGTAATGCCGAATGATTTCCATTATGCCGGCCGGCGTGCAGGGCAGCAGCTTGCAGCGGCCCTGAACAAGAAGACCCACGTTATGGGGCGAAAAACAGTCGACGTCCTTGGTCGGGTCAATAAGGTCGAAAACCTTGCTTTCGTCGAGGTGCTTTGGAAGCGGGCGCTGCACAAGAATTCCGTCGACCTCGGGATCGGCATTAAGCTTGCGAACCGTATCCATAAGCAAATCCTGGGATATATTGGCCTCAAACTTATAGTCCCGGTGACCCATGCCCAGCTTGGCCGCCATTTCGCCTTTGCGTTTGACGTAAACTTGGCTTGCGGGGTCCACACCCACCAATACGGTCGCTAAAGTAGGAGCGTGGCCCGTTTTTGCCCGTATCGACTCGGCGGCCCGTGAAACCCTGGCGTAGACCTCGTTTGACACCGGCTCAGCTTTTAAATTGATGTGCATGTCCCCAAAGTTCTATTCCGAACCGACGTGTCCCTCAAGCGTTAATTTTTTGGCAGCAGCGATGAAACTTCCGTCAATTTTCATGCGGTTATCCCGGGAACTTTATGCCCGACAAGAGGTCTGGGGTGTCGATTATTCAGGGCTCGGGCGCTCTTCGGGCCAAAAGGTCTATAAATACAGATCGGCACAAACCGCCCACAAGCCCGGGGAGCCCGTGGCCCGTCGTTTGCTTTAGATCAGCTTGGAGCTAAGGCGGAGGAAACGGCCAAAGATGGGATCCCCTAACGGACTCTGGACATCAGTATCGGGCGGTATGGCTCAGAGCCAGAACGTCGATATCATCGCTAATAACCTGGCGAACGCAAACACGACCGGTTTCAAGAAGGATACCCCGACCTTCAAAGAATACCTGACGGCCAATGAACGCCCGCCATCGCCGGCGATCGACATTCCCAGAACCATTTTTAAAGACTCCGATTTTTATCATTTCGACGGCCGCGAACACGCCAAGGTAAATCTCAACAAGGTCGTCACGGACCATGGCCAGGGCAGCATGCGAAGCACGAGCGCCCCGTTCGACATGGCAATCGACGGTCCGGGTTTTTTTGCGGTTTCGACCCCCTCGGGGGTGATGTTCACGCGTTCGGGCGACTTCAAGGTTGATGGAAAAGGACAATTGGTGAATCAGGAAGGTTTTCCGGTCCTGGCACTTGCCGGCGAAGCCGCCGACACCTCAAATCAGCCCAAGGCAGGCCAGCCGGTGGATGCCACGCGCAACCCCGCAAGCTTCAACCCTTTCACCGGACAATTTCCGCCGACCGCCGGCAGCAAGCCGCTCCTGGCCCCGATAAACCTGAAAGACGCTTTGGAAGCCGGCACGGTGGTTCACGTCACTCCCGAAGGCGAAGTTTTCTCGGGTGAAGACCGCGTGGCCAAGGTGGCCGTGGCCGAATTCGCCAATCCCGTGCTGTTAAAAAAAGAGACAACCAGCCTGTACTCAAATCCCGACCCGGCCAACGTACCCCGAGTTGGCGACTCCTCACGCGTTCGCCAGGGCTTTCTCGAGGCCAGCAATGTGAATCCGGTCGTGGAGCTTATGAGTCTAATTAAGGCCAATCGCATGTTTGAATCCAACATGCGTGCGATCAAGGCCTACAACGATATGGCAGGCAAAGAAGCCAACGAGGTCGGCAAACTATGATGAGAGCACTATCAACAGCAGCGACGGGCATGCAAGCGCAGGAGGCAAAGCTTGATCAGATAGCCCACGACATGGCCAACATGAACACAACGGCCTACAAGCGCGGGCGTACCGAATTCCAGGATCTGATGTACCAGACTATCAAAGACCCGGGCGGAGCCCCCGGCCAGAATCAGACGCCGGTAGGGATTCAGGTCGGTTCGGGCACCAGGGTGGCCGCCCAGTATTACGTTCACGAGCAAGGACCGACGAAGATGACCGGCGGCTTGCTCGATATGATGGTCAACGGCGAAGGCTTTTTTTCGGTGCAAATTCCCAGCGGCCAGATTGCCTATACGCGTGACGGCTCCTTTAAGCTCGATTCCACGGGCCGCATGATCACCTCGGGCGGCTATCCGCTCGTGCCCGCGATTCAGATTCCGCCTGGCACCTCGAGCATCTCGATCAGCGGCACCGGCGAAGTGAAGGTCATCTCGGCTCAGAACACCGAGAGCACGATTGGCCAGATTCAGCTCGTGAACTTTCTGAATCCCGGCGCGATGAAAAAAGTCGGTGAAAATCTGTCCATTCCCACCACGGCCGCGGGCCCGCCCACGCAAGGTACGCCGGGCGAAGCTGGCATCGGCTCCATTTTACAGGGCGCGCTTGAAGCATCCAACGTCAAGCCTACGGAATCGGTGATGGATATGATTACGACCCAGCGCACGTACGAGTCGAACGCGAGAATCATGACGGTAGGCGACCAGATGTGGTCCACCACGAACAATATAGGACAGAGATGATTAGCGGAAAGCTTTTAATCGCCTTTGGAGTGCTTGTCGCGGCAATCGCCACTTTAACCAGCGCACTGGCTCAGACAAGCTTGCCCCAGATCGACCGCGAAATAAAACTCCGGGACAAAACCGAAGTCTGGTCACAGGCCGTTTGCCTCGGTAATCTTGTCGATGACGGCTGGGTTCAAAGCCGCTGTTCCGTCGACAAGGGCATGTGTTGTCGCTGGTCACTAAAGGGTGAAAATACCAGAATTTTTTCGCGTGCAGAGCTGCAGCGCGAACTCTCGAAAGTGAATTTCGGCGGTTTCAATCTGATCGTCAAGGGTGCCGACGAAATTGCGGTGACTCAGACTCGGCGCGAGCTTTCTGTCGCCGAAATTCAGGCAAAGGTGATCTCAACCGCGGCAGCAAAATTTGGCGAAGAGGGCGCCGGGGCGGGCGTGACCTCGCTCAAGTTACAGTCGCCGATTTATGTGAGCCTGGACGACGAAAGCGCCTGGGATGTCATCTTACCCGAACCTCTCTTGGAGCATGCTGCCGTGCGGGTGGTTTCGACCTCAGAAGGAAGCCAGGCGCTGGGTTGGGCTCAAGTTACGTTGAAGCTCGAAGGCGAGGTCTACGTTGCCCGCAAACAAGTTCACCCAAATGACCTGCTAGACGCGAAGGATTTCGAGATTCGTAAAATCAATGTGCTCGCGGCGCAGTCCACGGGCCAGACCCTGTTCAGAAAAGGCCAGTTTCCCGAGGCTACGCGGGCAAAGCTTACGATTCAATCTGGGAGCGCGCTAACGGCCGCAGTTGTGGAGCGCATTCCGTCGGTGCACCTCGGCGATACGGTAACGCTGATATTAAGGTCGGATAATCTGAGGATCTCAACCAAGGGAGTTATTCAGGGAACGGCCGCGATTGGCGACATGGTCACGGTACAGCTATCGCGTTACAACCGCACGTTCCGGGGGCGTTTGATCGAAGGCCGGCTTGTTGAGGTGTGGTTATAATGAAATTTCAGCAGTTCTTCCTAGTTGCGGTTGTTTCGCTCGTGGTTTCCGGATGCGGCTGGATGCAGACGCTCCGGCACGAAATTGACGAAGACGATCATCACCCCGTCCAGGCCGCCGATATGGATTATTACAAAGACCCAGCCAATCGATTTGTTCCCCCACCACCTGCCAATGCATCTGACACGCGTGCGGCAGCCATCGCGGGCACCCCAGTCGATTTGAGCGGTACGCGGGCCAAGCGCATGCGGGTTACCGCCGCGGAATTCATGGCTGATAACAGCAAAAACGAAAACAGCCTTTGGGCCGAGGACGGCCAAAGCAATTATCTTTTTGCGCGCAACAAACTCAAAGCCGCAGGCGATCTGGTAACGGTCATGATCGAAGACGGGTTGCGCAAGGACATGGTCGACAGTGTGAAGCGCATCCTGCCACCTGAATACCGCGACCAGGACATCCGGGTTCCAGGGCTTACTAAAGATGCTCCAGCAGATCGCTCAATCGCGGGCGCCGCCACGGCGCCACCGGCCGCCGATGCTGGTGACGCTGCTGCAAGTGACTTATTGACCGCAGAAGTGCTCGAGCGCTACCCCAACGGCAACGTGCGCTTGCGTGGAATCAAGCGGGTGCCATTCAAGCGGCAGGTCCGAAACATCGAAGTCGTCGCGATCGTAAAGGGCGCGGATATCTCGGAAACGGACGTCGTGAAGTCGTCGAAGTTTTTCGATCAACACGTGGAGCTCTATAAATGAAGCGAACACGAATTACAGTGCGGGCCGGATTACTTGCGTTGGTGATGCTGACTCCGAGCCAGCTGCAGGCAGCCCGTGTAAAGGACATTGCAAGCATCAAGGGCGTACGTGAAAATCTGCTGATCGGATACGGCCTGGTTGTCGGAGTAAAGGGAACCGGCGATTCCGGCACCGACATTACCTCCAAGTCGATGGTTCGCCTGTTCGAAAAAATGGGCATTCAGAGCGGCGCGACCGACTTCAAATCAAAAAACGTCGCGGCAGTTATAGTGACGGCGAAGTTGCCGCCTTTTGCGCGCGCGGGAACTCGAATGGATGTAACCGTCTCAAGCATTGGCGACGCCGGAAGCCTCGAGGGAGGAACCCTGCTGGTTACGCCACTGCGCGCGGGCGACCAGAATGTTTACGCCGTGGCTCAAGGGCCGGTATCGCTGGGGCAGCTGACTGGTGGAAGCGCCGGTGGCGGCGGCGGAGCAAGCTTTCCGACTACTGCTCGCGTGCCAAACGGCGGCCTCATCGAAAAAGAAGTCGACGGTAATTTTACCCAGAAAAAAACCTTCGTTCTGTCGCTAAATGATCCTGACTTCACCACGGCAGCGCGCCTTGCGCGGATGATCAACACCGAGCTCGCCGGCAAATACGCCATGGCGCGCGACTCAGGCACGGTGGACCTCATTGTTCCGTTCAATTATGAGGGCAATGGCGTCGAGCTGATTGCGACAATCGAGAATCTGCAGCTCAATCCCGACAGCAAGGCCAGAGTGGTGCTGAACGAGCGCACGGGCACGATCGTGATCGGCGAAAACGTCAGAATTGACAACGTCGCCATTTCGCACGGCGATCTGGCGATTGAAGTCAGCGGGCCCAAGGGGCCCAAGGAAAAAGTGGGAATCATCGGCGGCTCCAACATCAAGGATGTCGTCAAGGCGCTCAACACATTGGGCGTGACGCCGAAAGATCTCACGGCAATATTTCAGGCACTGCGGGCCTCAGGGGCGCTGCAGGCTGACTTGGAGGTTTTATAAAGTTGGTTCGAGACACGCGTAGGTCATGGAAGACTGATGCTGACACAGGAAACAGACATAGGCTCGTGCCTGCTAGGATGGTGGGTCAATTCCTTTGCTCTGAAAATCAGCATAGATCCAGCATGGATGCTGGCAGCGTGTTTACTCGGACCGCCGGGGGGAGCCATGGTAGGCTCTCTCCGGCTCCTTTGTTCGTAGCGGTAGTTTTGATGATCGTATGCGCTATTGCAACGGCCGGGCAGTTGGACGGCCAGCCGGATTCACGTAAAAATGGCTATGCCAAACTTCAGGCAAAACCTGCCGGTCGCGAAATGACACCGGCGCAGCTCAAAGTAAAGTCGAAGTATGGTGCGGCAGTCGGAGCACTGGTTAAGGATGATGACAAGCCGCCCACGCCGGAAGAGCTCTCGGCGGCTCGCGGTATGGAACAGATGATGGTCGATTTGATGATTACCGAGATGCGAAAGTCTGTTCCTGAAAACGAGGTAGTACCGCTCAGCCAGGGCGAGCGTATTTTTCGGCAGATGTTGGACCAGGAGCATGCGCGCATGTTGACGGAGGGTGGTACGCTAGGAATTGCCGACCTCGTCCTTGCGCAGATGCGCGGTAAACGGTAAACTTTTATCAGGCAGTTGGCAGTATGTTATGTAGCGACATGGAGGTCGTATGAATAGGATTTCTGGACAAGGACCAAGCACAACAGACAGGGCACGCGACACAGGAAGTGCAGGTGCCGTCAGTGGGGGCAAGGACAGAAGACGTTCGGGCAAAAGTGAGGACGCGGGATCTTCCGAGGGCGCCGAGAAGGTTGCCATCTCGGGTCGGGCAAAAGACATTGCCAGGGCCATGGAAGCCGCGAACTTCGGGCCGGAAATTGATGAGGCGAAGGTCGCCAGATTCAAAGCCGCAATTCAAAATGGTTCTTATAAAGTCGATACTGACAAGGTGGCCGACCGGATGGTGGATGAACATCTGGCCAACATGTTTTAATTGTCAGTTCATTTGAAGTGAGTTGATCGTCACGCCAATCGTCATGGAGGATGTGCGGCAAGTGGATGCTAGAGCGGGCTCAGCGGAGCTATATTATAGCCTCGAGAAACTGGTTGCGTTGCATCGCAATCTGATCGGGATCCTGCGCGAAGAGTACGGTCATATGGCCGTCATCAATCTCGCTGGCGTAGGTGAAACCGCGCGCGCAAAAGAAGCCATCCTTTCTGAGGTTTGGAGCTTCGAGCAGCTCCGAATCAAGTGCGCTCTCAACCTCGCAGCAGCGCTTGGCTTGGACGCGACCGAAGTTTCTCTGGTAAAGATCGCGGAGCAGCTGCCCGCCGCCGAAGGCGAAAAGCTGCGCGTATTGCGTACCGCGCTCAATTTGCTCGTCGGCCAGGCCAAGGAGCTCAATACCAAAAACATGGCTTTCGCCCAAAGTTCACTGGCGCGCATCGAAGAGATGAAGCGAAATGCGTTGGGTTTGAACCACACTGCCAAAAAAGAGAACTATTCGAACAGCGGCGTTCGGCAGCCGATCGCGGAGCAAGGAGGCAGGCTTCTTTCAACAGAAGCCTAGATGCGATGGGTATAGCTAATGTAATGAACACCGGCAAGTCGGGACTCTTCGCGAATCGCTCTTCGCTGGCGACGACGGGCCATAATATCGCGAACGTGAATACCGAAGGGTATTCGCGTCAGCGCGTCGAACAAGAGGCCGCCCCGCCGCAGACTTTTGGAGCCGTGAACGTGGGCACCGGCGTGCATGCGACACAAATTCATCGAATCAACGACGAATACCTCACGCAGCAAATCGCGCACGAAATGACGATGCTGGGCGCGTATGAGGAAAAAGACATGGCCATGGGCCAGGCCGAAAATGTATTCAATGAAATTAACGACAGTGGCGTGAACAAGCTCATGGCCAACTTTTTCAACGAATTCCGAAAGCTTGGGAACGAGCCCGAAAGCGAATCCATGCGTGCAACCGTGCGCGAGTCCGCCGACCAGCTCATTGGCGATTTTCACCGCGTCTCGCGAAGCATTCAGGATATCCAAAAAAACATTGATGTCCGAATCGATTCCAACGTGCGCCAGGTCAACGAGCTTTGCCAGCGCATTGCTCATATAAACGAAGACCTAAAGCGCCACGAGCTCAATGCAGGCGAGTCCGGCGACCTCAGAGACGCCCGCGAAAACGCGATAAAAAAACTTTCCACGATCGTCGACGTTCGTGTGGCCAATAACGAGCGTGGCGAGCTTACGATAAATTTGGGCGGCACCGGACCGCTGGTTTCGGGTACGCTATTCAACAAGCTTTATGTGCAGTCGGAAAAATCAAACGCCGAAGCCGGTACGCCGGAAGCGGCGCTTCAGGTGTATATTGAAAACGTAATTACTCCCAAAATCACCGACAAGCTCAGCAACGGCCGGTTGGGCGGCTTGATTGAAGCCCGTGATGCCGTCATAGGCAAGGCCCGTCAGCGCATAGACGACCTGGCCTACACCTTTTCGCATAAGGTGAACGAGATTCACAAACAAGGTTTTGCGCTCAATGGAAACACCGGGGTCGATTTTTTCAAGGCGCCAGACAAGATCGAGGGGGCGGCTGAAACGCTCCGTTTGAGTGACGATATTCGCTCTGACTCGAACAACATCGCTACCGCACT
>JACQAW010000067.1 GCA_016194725.1 Deltaproteobacteria bacterium | reverse complement strand
TTATCTTTTTAAAACCATTTCGCTGCTGAAAAAAGGGGCATCCTGGCTCCCGCTCATGCTGAGCCTGATCTGGGTGGCGCATCCAGTGCACAACCAGGCTCTCAATATCATGGTCCAGCGCGGAACGGTGCTGGCGGGCCTGTTCAGCATAATGTCGTTTTATTGTTTCGTGAGTTACACGAAGGATAAGCCAAGAAAATATTACCTCCTTTCAATGCTGTTTTTTTCTCTTGCGCTGCTTTCGAAGACGACGGCTCTGGTGTTGCCAGTCCTGCTCGCGCTATATATTGGATGTTTTGTCGAGTCGGACGCCGGTAAATATTGGCGACGCCTGGCGGTGTTTCCGATTTTATTCCTGCTGCCCGCTTTTTTTTATTTCGGAATGCACGAAAACGCCGGCGACAGGGTTTTGCCCTGGTACCAGTATCTTGCGATCCAAACGCGTGTTCTCTTCATATACTTTCGCCTTTTCCTGTGGCCCTATCCTCTGCATTATCTCTACGACATCTCGCGGAGCACGGGTGTTTTTCAAAATCTGACATGGCTTGCCGTACTTGCTCATCTGATTATTCTGGGCAGCACCTGGTTTTTGCGCCGGCGAAACGCGCTTTTCAGCTACGCGATTGCCGCCACCTATCTGGCGTTCCTGCCAGAGTCCGGGTTTTTTCCGATTGCCCATGTTTTCTTTGAACATCGCGCCTATCTGCCCTTTGCGTTTCTGATCGTGGCCGTTTTCGCGCTGGCACACCAGTTTTCGGCAATCTCCCGGACTGTCAAGTATGCCGCGCCAGTCGTCCTGCTTGCGTTCATGGGCGTCAATATCTCCCGAAATAGCGAAATCCATACAAATAAGGACTGGATTCTGAACAGTCTCCATTATTGCCTGGACGATGAATCGCTGAATTTCACGCTGCTCGGCGACCTTCTTCAATTGCTGGATTTTCGCGAGGGCGAGGCGTTTCCCGGCCACCCCGATCGTTTTGAGGGTTTCGCGTTACGCGATTCCTTGGGGGCGTGGTCTTTAAGCGAAGCACAGGCAATTGGCGACAGGCTGGCCACCGCGCACCCCAGTGAACTTCAGTACGTGTTATACGCCAATGCGCTTCATTTCCGCGATGGCACGCGGGCGCAACGTATTCGCACGTTGGAGCAGCTTGCGCTAGAGCTCAAAAATGTGAACGAAATCCATTTAACAAGTTACGTCCGACGGGCAATAGATCTTTTCATTGTGTATCAGCTGCCAGGTCTCTACGACAGCCTGGAAACCAAGCGTCACATTGAAGAGCTTTTGCGGCCCCAGCTGCCTCTTATGTTCAGAAATCTGGATTTCTATCTTAGCCTGGTGCAGGGTTATAGAATCACCGCCCTGGAACTGTTGAATCTCGAGAAAGCACCCCATTCAGCAGACATTGAGACACGGCGGCGTATCGAACTCATTCAGCAGATTCTGAAGCAGTGGCCGCTCAAGTAACGACTCAGTCGGGTACCGCGCGGGATGCCGCGGCGGGAGTTAAAACTTCAAACAGGTGCACGGTTTTTCCTGCATGAAGGTCGCGGAAATGCCGGTCCTTTTCGAGCTGGGCGACAAGCGTTGGACTTGCGCAAAGCACGTAATCTGATGCGAAAGCGTCGTGCACGACCGAATAGGCGTCACGAACGCGCCCTTGCAACGTCATAAGGCGCAGCATCGATTTTTTGCTGTCCACTTGCGCAAGCAGAATCGGGTCTGAAAAGTCGATGAAGCGTACATCGGGTCGCCTGTAAAGCAGGTAGGCCCCTGCGCTCCATTCGCAGTTAAACACTTTCTTGCCCCTTGCATCCGGTGGCAGCTTGTCGATCGCGGCAAGATAGTCGGAGGAATAGTCTGGAAAATACTCGGCTGCGTGGACAAAAAATCCGTACCATAGAGGCAACGCGAGCACAAACGCAAGGCACGTTAGAGCGAGCGCCCATCGCTCGCTGCGTCCGCGTGGTGCGATAGCAAGAAACCCCACTATCGCCGTCACGGGGAACGTGTACTCTACAAGGCGCGGAGTTTTCAGAAACGCGGTCCAGAAGACGATCGCTACTCCCAGGAATAGCGTATGGTTCACGTCACGTTTCTTGTGAAACCGCAGCCCCAGTGCCATCAGGACGAAAGGAAACAGATAGCCCTTTGAAATCTCAACCCATCCGAGCGGTTGTAACTCACTGCCGAAATCGAGCGGCAAGCCCTGTCCCTGGCTTAACGCGATTTTCAAGCTCGTGAACCCCAGTACCATGTTGGCAGGAAAATAGGGGTTCACGAGCACGCCGATGATGATTCCCGCGACTCCAAAACCGCAAGCGACAAGAAGACGCTTATCTTTTGTCCTTGAAACAAATATCGCGGCCAGGGCCCCCGCGGCAAGGAGGGTAAGCGGTATATACATGGCGTGGTACCCGAGCGAAAAAAATGCGCCAGATGCCAGCGCGAGCCACTTCCCGCGCCTGACAAGGGCAAGGCAAAGAATGCTGAAAAAGAGCGTGCCCCAAACATGAGGACGTACAAGGGCAAGGCGAGTCACGAAGTTCGGCTGCAACAAGATCGTTGCCAGCACTAAGAGCGTTGCCGCCCTGGCACTTAAAAACGCGCACCCTATCTCGAAAAGCACGGCCACTGTGGCCGCGCCCAAGAAGAACGCGATTGCTGTAACGCCACTATCGCCTGCGATGCCATATGCCAGTGCACCCAGCCCGTGAAAAAGAAATTCCTTTTCATAGAAGATTTCGTGCCAGCCAAGTTCCGCGGCCTGAGGTAAAGCGCGTACGAGCCCGCCCTCAGCCGTCATGCGCGAAATTGCGAAATGATAGTACCGGTCAGGATCGCCCCGCGCGAAAAACGCCACGCTCTGAAAGAGGCATGCGTAAAGTGCCAAGAGCGTCACCAGGAGTGCCAGCTTACCCCGCCTTAACTTGCTTGCAGCCACTTGTCGTTCAAGGGCAATCTGTTCACCCATTTCGACGATGGTATCTGCCCGGGCAGACTCTGCGCAATGATAACATTGATGATCGGGAATATAGGAGAGCGACTGGCAGCCGATACGTAGGAGTTACATGTAACTGACACTTTGCAGCCCTTTTTTGAGACAATTATTGTCAATTCGACCTTATGCTTGAAAAAGCACATGTAAAAATAGCTTCGGATATGCGGGGTGCGACTTGGCTCTACCATTGCACGTTGTTAATCAAAGGTTAAACATTATGGTGAAAATATGAGCCCGTATGAAAGGAATCAGATCCGGAAAGGTTCGGCTGGTTTTTCTCTCGTCGAGCTGATGATCGTCGTCGCGATCATCGGAATTCTAGCCTCGATCGCAATTCCGAATTACATGAAATATCAAGCCAAGGCTCGAACCTCGGAAGCAAAAATCCAGCTTGCTTCGGCTTATACGGCTCAGAAAAGCTTCGTTGTGGAATACTCTTCTTTCACGGGCTGCCTGGGAGCTGCGGGTTATGCGCCTGACCTTGGCACTGCCGGTAACGTGGCCCAGCGTTTTTACACCACCGGACTGAACACCCAGAGTGTCACCGGCGCGAGTTGCGGTCCGGTTGGCACTACCTCTTGTGC